>SKVE01000105.1 GCA_007129635.1 Planctomycetaceae bacterium | reverse complement strand
TTCACGGCAGTGACCTTTCCCGATGCTACGCCTTGGTAAAATCAAGGCGGATTTTCTGTTTCTCTCGCTGTACGAGAGCATCTACCCAATGAACGCTAACCTGTTGATTCATCTGCTGCTGCTACTGCTGCGGCGGCTTCGGGCCGTTGGAAGCCGTCCGCTGTGATCCGCATCCACTCCTGCTGCAGCAATAGCCGGCCCGCGTAGGCGGCCAATTCATCGTCACGAAAACTGAACCAGGCGTCGTGCAAGTCCAACCAATCCCAGCGGAATCGCAGCAATACCTGTTGACCGACCAGCGGGTTCGGCGACGAAGCCCACTCGGCCAATACCGCATCGAAATCCTCGTTTGCGGTCGATAGGTCCCGAGCGATCACATAGGAGGCCGGCTCCAGCCCTAAACGTTTGGCCCGAACGGTGACCAACGCATTGCGCAGCGAGACTTCGAAACGCACCCAGTCGGCCAGAAACTGGCTACCCAGACGTGTCGCCGTCGCGTCGGCCAACCGGAAATAGGCTTCCCAGATCTTATCCGCCAATGCGCCCGACTGTTGGCCCGAGTCCTCGGCACCTAAGAACTCAAGCAGCGACTCGGGTAAAGGCTGTTCGCCATAGCCCTGCTGGACACTCAGCACCGTCGGGTCCACTTCTTCCAACTCGCCCGCCAGATAACTCTCGCGTTTCACCAGATCGTCCAGCAGGATAATCGTGCTGACCAGCAAGTGCCGGGACCAGCTACCGGCCAGGTGTTCGAGCAATTCAGCCAACCCCATGGGCGGCTCGTCACCCAAATCGCCCAGGGCGGGAAGCGAGGCGAGGAAGTAGTAGCGATCGAGCATCAGCGACGAATCCTGCTTTCTTCGGAGCCTATCCTCTGGCCAATCTCCCGAAAATTCCTGCGGGGGAACCTTTGATCCTATCCAACCGGCAGACCTACGCTTCCGCGTCCCGGCGTGCCCGTTCCTCCTCGACACGACGACGCAGTTCGGCACCCAGGAATCCGGATAGCACTTGGACCACAGAATCCTCGGTCACTTCCACCGTCGCCCCCACCACTTTGTATTCAAAGCCGGCTTTCTTCAACTGGCCGATCAATTTGATCCGTGCCTGCTCGCCCTGGTCCGGCTGAAACGCGGTGACGGCACCACTTAACAACTGCTGCTGCATCTCTTTCGATACGTTGACCTCGACGGTGTCCCGGCCGGATACATCCGCGTCGACATAACGCATCACGACTTCGCGGATCAACCCACCCAGGAACTCGGCATCCTGCAACCGACCATCGACCGCGTTGGTCAACACAGCCTGCAGCACTCGATTCAACGTCTCCTGGACACGAAACACGATGTCACGAGCCGCCAATTTCAACTCGGTCTCGACTCGAACCCGGTTGCGTTCCGCCTCTTGACGGGCCTGCTGGATGATCTGCTCGGCCTGTTCCTCGGCTTCCGCTAGACGCTGGAGAACCTGCTGCTGGGCCTTCTCGATAATCTCTTGCGCGGCCTGTTGACCAGCCTGAACGCCGTCCTCTTGCAGCTTGTTGATAAATGTTTCGATCGTTTCTACCATGTTTGCTCGCCGTGGTAATGCTAAAGGCCTTTGGTTATCCCTGACGGCATCGTAACCGTGCGATGCTGCTTACCGTTTTCTTTCGCCGGACTCAGTTTTCCCACCGGGATCGCTCCTCTGGACCGCAGGAGGGTGCAGGCGAGTTTGGTCGCCACCGGGGCTCGCGACCCGCCCGCTCGGTCCGTGGGACGCATGTGGCCCGAGAAGCGAAGCTTCCGCTGGGTGGAGGCAAACCGATCATCGAGTGGCCGTCCTCCAAACCATCCCAATTAGGGTGCCTCCGACGTAGACCACAAAGCGATGGAAGGATCCTAGCAGACTCGAAAACGGATGCCAATGGGGTCAACTGGGAATTGTACGTGATTTTTTCGTGGAGGGCGGGAGGCCAGAAAAGCCCTACCCATTTATTGGTGCCAATCGGCCTGCACAGCGGTGCCAGGCCTGTTCGATTCCCAGCACCCGCTGCATTTGGTCAGGATATCGACGGAACCAGGATGCGATGGTCCGCATCTGCCCCAAGTCGCCGACCGGCTCGACGTCGGGCCGGTCGCGGTGGTGGAACACCCGGTCCAGCATTTGACGGCATCGCCGACGGCTGGCTTCGTCCACTGGCTCGCGAACGACCGCTGCCAGATCTCCGCCAGCGATCAACTTCCAAACCGTCCGACCTGTGTTGCCCGGCACCGGATAGACAAACCAGTAGTGTTGCTGCACTTCTCGTAACCATTCGATCTGTTCGACCAGGTACGTCAGTTCATCCATCGCATCGCGCAGCATCGCCGCACGCTCGAAGGAATTCGCCGCTGCCGCTTCGATCATCTCTGCCTGCAGACGGTCCAGGATACTGAGATCGCGGCCGTCCAGCAGAGCTCGAGCCGCATCGATGGAAGCCGTGTACTGCGAATACGTGCACTGTCCGGCGCACGGGGCCAGGCATCCGCCGACATCGCCTCGCAAACAGGCCGCCCGCCGGTCCATATCGAACAGGTCCAATTGGTCCGTAAATCGCATCGGGACCCCTTGCGAACAATTGCGCAAGCGGAACACGTGATTCAAACGCTCGACGGCATCACGCGTCCGCCACCCGAGCGGCACTGGTCCCCAGAAGTGACGACAATGGCGAGCCGGCAGGTTACCGGCTCGAAACTGTGGCGCAGCCGTCACGGTCAGATAGATGTAACCCAGGCGTTGACGCCGGGGACGTCCCAAGGCATTAAATCGAGGCCGCCAGCGTCGGATCAATTCCAATTCGCGTAATTGGGCGGTCAATTCGTGCCCCGCCGTTTCCCAAACCAGTCGCTGGGCAAGTTCCGCAATCCGATGCTGCTTGGAACCGTCATCGCTGCCCGTAAAATAACTGAGCAAACGCTGACGCAACTGTTTGGACATGCCGACGTAGATCAGGTGCTCGTCGCTGTCGATGATCCCGTATACGCCAGGACTGGCTGGACACCGCTGTCGAATCGCTTGCCGCGATGCGGCCGGATCCTTGGCGGAAACGCACAACCCGTGCAAGGCGGCGCGTCCGTAGGCAACACTCGTCGGGCCGAACCCTCGAAACGGCCTCCGCTGCCGTGCAGGTTCCTTCACAAGACCATCCATGTCGTTGTTGTTCTAGTCGACCTGTTCCAGTTCGTGCTTAAAACGTTCGATGGCCTCGAACGGATTCAGATTAAACAAGGCGCGGCCGTCGGTGTCCCAGTCGCGACCGTCGAAACAGAACACAGCCGTCGCCCCTCGCACGTTCGTGCCCGCCGATCGGTCTCGAAGCGCATCTTCCAAGGTAGAAAAAAAGATCGTCAGCCCCACGAATGCTCGCAACTGGCCCGTTTTTCGATCCGTGGCGAAAAACGCCTCGTCCTCGAATTCGCAGTCTTGCCAGTCCAATCCGCGCTCTTTGCTGGCAGCCGAGGCCCCTTTAAGAAAATCCACCTCCAGCCACTCGCGTCGAAGGTGGAACCGTTTTCTGGCCCGCTCGAAACGGCTGGTCACCCGATACCGTCGCCAGTGTGGCCAAGCCATCATCGCTAGTGCACCCACCACGGCTGCCACCGTCAATACGAACCACCACGACTCACTCATGAGAGTATGCTCCCGCAAAGGGGGGTCCTTGCTGCATTCCCCTTCCCAATGCTTCATTGTAGCCCATCCCCCGGCTCTCAGGCAACGGGCATGTCGAAGAAAGGCTGCTTTTAGGCGATCTTCAGAGCGATCTCCATTGCCTTTCGACCATCTTCGGGCGTGATCGACGGGGCGCGGCCGGCCAACAGGCATTCGATGAAATGCTGGTCCTGCTGGTAGTGTCCCCATTGCCGTGCGCCGTGTTCTTTGACGTACCATTCGGTGATTCGTGGGTCCTGAGCATAGCGAGTGACGGTTTCGTTGCCGGTCGCCTTGACAACGTTCGTCGAACTGCCGATGACCTCCAAGTACGAAGTCGATGCAGACGGAGTCACCGTACCACTGTATTGCAGGCAGCCGACCACACCGTTGGCAAACTTGACCACGGCGCTGGCATCGTATCCGGTCGTGCCGCCGAACTGCTCCAGCGTCGTGTAATTGGCGGCTCCGCAAACCTCCGTGATCTCGCAGTCCAACAGCCAACGGAACATGTCGATGGACCACACGGACAAGGTAAACAAGGGCCCGCCACTGGACTGGCGGTCCCACATCCACGATCCGGGCGGCCACTGCATGGCCAGGTCGGACGCCGAGATGAATTCTCGATACAAAACGGTCGTCACGGTACCCAGTTCGCCGGATGCGATCGATTTCTTGACTTTTACGTAATTAGGGGTAAATCGGAAAGTCAAACTGGGCATAAGGACCACGCCTTTTTTCTCGGCCGCCGCGATCATCTGATCGGCCTGCTCCATGTCGGCAGCCAAGGGCATCTCGCACAACACGTGCTTGCCGGCTTCGATGGCCGCCATCGCCACCGGGGCGTGCAACGGCGTCGGCAGTGCAACGACCACCGCTTGGACATGGGGATCCGCCACCAGTTCCTTATAGTCCTGATAAGCGGATTCAGGCCGGTACTTGTCGGCGGCCTTGCCCAAGCGTTTCGGATCGGGGTCAGCCACCGCGGCCAACCGCGAACCCTCGATCTTGGCAAACGAGGAAACATGGGCACCTAGCCCGACAAAACCACAGCCAACAACGCCAACTCCGATCGTTTCCATGGAAAAGGCTCCATCAATATCAAAGACGAAAAAACACAATCCTGGCCAGCGCTACGCCAGCGCAGCAACAGAAAGCTCATCATCGGCGTTCAGCAGATCAGGAGCCTGCGAAGGGAAAATCGATTGGTTTCGGCCTTCGGCCCTTTACGCTGCCGTGGCCAACAATCGTCGCGCCACCTCGACGGCACTGGCCGCATCGGGCGCGTAACCATCCGCACCGACCTGATCGGCATATTCCTGAGTCACCGGGGCACCGCCGATGATGATCTTGGCCACAGCCAGATCCGCCGCTTTCAACGCGTCGACGGTGGTCTTGATGGCTGGCATCGTGGTGGTCAGCAGCGCAGACAAACCGACTAATTGCGGCTGGTGCTCCTGGACTGCTTCCACGAACTTGTTTGCTGGAACGTTGGTCCCCAGATCGATGACGTCGAAGTTGGCGCCCTTCCACATCATGGCGACCAGGTTCTTCCCAATATCATGCAAATCGCCCGCGACCGTGCCGATGATCGCCTTGGCGACCGGCTTGATGCCCGCCGCCACCAACAAAGGTTCCAACACAGCCATGGATTCCTTCATCGCTCGAGCGGCGATCAGCATCTCGGGCACGAATATTTCGCTACGCTGGAATTTCCGGCCCACATCGTCCATCGCGACCACCATCACATCCAGGATTTGCTGAGGCGGCACGTTTGCATCGATCGCTTCCTGCGTTAATCTCACCGCATCGTCACGATTGCCGGTCTTGATCGCTTCGCCAAGGGATACGAGATCAGGCATGGATCACCAACCTTTTGCTTAAAGAAATCACGAGAAAAACATGGTCTTCCGCGGCGACTAGCGCCAAGTTCCTACCATCCCCGGTAGGCCGCGCCAACTACCGGATGGCTATCTGTAGGCAGTAGTTTACAATGTGTCCCGATCAAAATCAAGCACCCTGCCAAACGGGCTCGAACAAACACCCGCTGACGAGGCTGTTTGTCAATCTCGGTGGCGTTGTGCAAGTGAAGGCCAGGGGTTGGAGTCGTTTTCGGCCGACGATCTACCGCATGAAAAGCGACTTCTCCGAAAACGACTCCCGACCCCGTCCGCTAATTCCACCAAGCAATACGTGGCCGGGTCCTGAACCCCGAGAAAGCGCAATATGGCAACCTATTCCCGGCTGATCGTCCATGCTCCCCATGAAAAAATCGTGATCGAAATCGAGGCCAACGCATCCGGCCAGCGGCTGACCGAATGGCTGCGACGCGCCGATCTGCCGCTGAACACCCGCTGCGGGCAACGCGGGTTGTGCGACGGATGCCTAATCGAGCTTGTGTCCGGCCCCCTTATTCGAGCAGATTCCGGGCAGGTGCTGGACGGTGCCGACGGGCCGATGCTGGTGCAAGGCTGCCAGTGCTGCCCGGTACCGGGCAGCGACGCGACGCTCCAGGTGCCCGGGCGATCCTTGCTGGCTCATCGCCCCCAAGTG
Organism: Planctomycetaceae bacterium; assembly: GCA_007129635.1. Classification (GTDB taxonomy): domain Bacteria; phylum Planctomycetota; class Planctomycetia; order Pirellulales; family Pirellulaceae; genus SKKK01. The sequence continues at coordinate 1,634 of SKVE01000105.1, read as the reverse complement.
GTGACCTCGTTTCGCATCGATGTCTGCCGTGCTCACGATCCACTTTGGCAGAGGATCACGTTGGATGTAGAGCAGTTAGCGGATCGCTCGGATCTCGTCTCGGCCGCCTGTGAAACATTACGTCATCACCGTAGCCGCAAGCCGCAGGAAGTGCCGGTCGAACCAGATCCTGAATTGGCCGCGTGGTTGGCCCTGGAGCGACCGGTCCATGCTCTGATCCTGGAGCATCGTGGGGAACACTGGGTTTTGAAGCCCGATCCGGACTCGCCCGATGCAGAGTCCTTTGGCGTGGCGATCGATGTCGGTACCACGACGGTTGTGGCGATGTTGGTCGATCTGAGCACTGGTCAAATACGCAACACCGCATCCGCATTGAACGGTCAAGCTCGGCTGGGTGACAATGTGCTGACGCGAATCAACCAGTGCCTGCAGAAACCAGAGATGGTTCGACGGATGCAGCACGCCGTGTGCCATAACACGATCCGGCCGTTGCTGACCGAACTGGTGACCGAATCGGGCATCACGATCGAGCAACTCAAGACGGTGGTCATCGCCGGGAACACGACCATGCTGCACCTGGTGGCCGGGGTCGATCCCAGTCCGTTGGGCACCGCGCCGTTCACCCCCGCGTTTATCGAACATCGCGTGTTGGCCGCACGATCGTTATCGTTGCTGCCGCCCACATCCGAACCGGGGCCGTCGGATGCGAAAGGGATCGCCGATCGTTCCCGGAATCTCAAGGCCTCAGATCCAAGCGTCCACCTGCTGCCCGGTGCGGCGGCATATCTGGGCGCGGATGCGATCGCCGGGGTGTTGTCGACGGGGATGGCCTACCGCGACCAGCCGTGCCTGTTGGTCGATGTGGGCACCAACGGCGAGATCGTTCTGAAACAGGGCGACCGGCTTCTCGGTTGTGCAACGGCCGCTGGCCCCGCGTTCGAAGGTGCGGGGCTGACCAGTGGGGTGCGCGCCGGTGACGGCGCCATCAGCCACATCCGCTTGGACGGGGAAACCGCCGAACCGGAAATCGAGGTGATTGGGCGTCGGCCGCCCATCGGTGTGTGCGGCACCGGGTACGTGGATTTTATCGCCGAAGGACGCGTCAGCGGGCTGATCGGGCCGACGGGCCGGTTTTCCGATCGCTTCGCCCAACATCCAAGGCTGGTCCATCAAGCAAATCATCGTGGATTCGAGATCGAGCAATGTTCGGATGGCAAGGGGATCAGGATTACCGAATCGGATATCGCGAGCCTGTTACAAGCCAAGGCGGCGATCGCGGCGGGGATCGTCTGCTTGCTGCGTCGAGCCGAACTGAGGCCCGAGGAAGTGGCGACGCTGTACTTGGCGGGCGGATTCGGCTTTCACATGAACATCGATAGCGTGCTGCGCTGCGGATTGCTGCCAGGGTTCGCTGGCGAGCAGATCGAGTTGGTTGGCAACAGTTCGCTGGCCGGTGCGTTCGTGGCGCTGATGGACAGCGGAGTGTTGGAGGAGATGAAAGAGATCGCCCAGCGGCTGGAGATGGTCGAATTGAATCTGGAACCGGATTTTGAATCGGTGTACATCGATCAACTGAGCCTGGCATGAGCTGGCGCGGCTTTATCACGGATCCAGTGGGGGCCGAGTCACTTCGG
>SKVE01000827.1 GCA_007129635.1 Planctomycetaceae bacterium | reverse complement strand
TCGGCGTCACGGCACCGGAGGACCTGCCTGCGGACACGGTCGCCGCCGAACCGAACTTTCCGATGATCGTGTTCTCGATCGCGATGGCCGTAGTCAGCTGGGGCGCTTACGGGCCGGTGCTGCATAAGGGTCAGATGAAGATGGCGGGCAGTCGGCTCAGGCCCTTTTTGTGTGTGGGGCTGGCGTACTTTGTGATCGCCGTCCTGGCTCCGTTAACGTTGATGCAGGTGTTTGTGGAACCGGGGGGGTGGACGTTCCATGGCACCGCTTGGTCATTGGCGGGTGGTGCGGCTGGCGCCCTCGGGGCGTTGGGGATCATTATGGCGTTTAACTTTGGTGGCAAGCCGATCTACGTGATGCCGTTGGTCTTCGGCGGCGCCCCGGTGGTCAATACGTTTGCCACGATCCTGCACGAGGGTACCTACCAGCAGACCACGTCGCTGTTCTACGCCAGTTTGATGCTGGTGATCGGCGGTGCCGTGACGGTACTGATTTTCGCACCGCGAGGCAAACCGGAACCGGACCAGCCGAAACCGCAGCCGCCAGAGAAAAAACAGACGCCGGCCGCCGCCAAGCCAGAGTCGGCTCCCAAGCCAGAGCCAACTCGCCAACCGCCCGAACGCAACGCGGCCGACCAGACCGCACCAAAGGACGGCCCATCGGCGAACGCGGTGTCGGACAGAGCCACGCCAGACGCTTCTGAAGCGGGCTGATCGCTCGAACTTTTTGGGCAGGGGAAATCATCGAAAGCGGAAAGGAGAAGGCGCGTTGAAAACCGTCTACCTTGATTGTTTCAGTGGAATCAGCGGCGATATGATGCTGGGCGCGTTGGTCGACGCGGGCGTGCCCCTGGATGCGATCCGAGCCGGCGTCGCCTCGCTGGGACTGACGAACTGTGATCTGGTCGCGCACGAGGTGAAACGCCGGGGATTCCGAGCCACCAAGGTGGATGTCCAGCACGAGCCCGAACATGCTCATCGGCATCTGCACCATATCACCGATATGATCGATCACAGCGACCTGACGGCCAGCCAGAAACACCTGGCCAAACAGATCTTCCAGCGACTGGCCGAAGCCGAAGCGAAAGTCCACGGCACGACCATCCAACGCGTGCACTTCCACGAAGTCGGGGCCGTCGATTCGATCGCCGATATCGTGGGGGCAGCGATCGGCATCGACCTGCTAGGCGCCGACCGCATCGAATGCTCGCCGATCCCCACCGGTTCCGGCTCGGTGAAGATCGCTCATGGGCTGGTCAGCGTACCCGCGCCGGCGACCGCCGAATTGCTGCAAGGCATTCCGCTGGCACCATCCAGCATCCAATCCGAATTGACGACTCCGACCGGCGCCGCCATCGTGTCGACGGTGGTCGATCGGTTCGGACCGTTGCCTCCGATGCGCATCGAGCGGATCGGGTACGGAGCAGGTAGCCGCGATTTCGAGACTCAAGCGAATCTTGTCCGATTGTTGATCGGCCACAGCGACGACGGGGTGCTCCAAGATCAAGTCTGGATGTTGGAGACGAATCTGGACGATCAAAGCGGCGAATTGATCGGCCATACGCTGCCATTGCTGATGGACGCCGGCGCGTTGGATGCCTACACCACAGCCATCCAAATGAAGAAGAACCGTCCTGCGGTGATGATCAGCGTGTTGTGCGAGGCCGAACATGCGGAAGCTTTGACGCAGATTCTGTTCCGGGAAACGACAACACTGGGGGTTCGCCGCTGGCCGGTGACGCGGCACAAATTGGCTCGACAAACGATCACGGTCGACACGCCCTGGGGGCCGGTCCAAGGCAAATTGGCTCTGCTGGACGACGGCCCGCGTTTCTCGCCCGAGTATGAAGCTTGTCGCGTGGTGGCGATCGCGCATCAGGTGCCGCTGCAACAGGTCTATCAGGCCGCGCACCGCGCGTACGCTCAAAGCGGAGTTCAAGAGCGATGAGGCAGTGGGATTCGGTTGCGATTATCGGCGTGGGATTGATCGGCGCTTCGATCGGGCTGGCGCTCAAAAAACGCGGGCTGGCGCAGCGGATCATCGGCATCGGTCGCAATGCCCCGCGTTTGCAGGAGGCTTGCGATCAGGGCGCGGTGACGGAAATTTTTACCGACATGGACCGGGGCGTGGCAGATGCCCAGTTGATCGTTGTCTGTACGCCAGTAGGTCACATCGCCTCGCACGTCCGCCAGGCTGCGGCGGCCAGTGCCCCCACCGCTCTGTTGACCGATGCGGGTAGCACCAAGTCGCAAATCTGTCGAGAACTGGCGGCGACTCCCGAACTGGTCGCCCGTTTCGTCGGCAGCCATCCCATGGCGGGCAGCGAAAAGAGTGGCGCTCGGCATGGTCGGGCGGATCTGTTCGTCGATCGAGTCACGGTCGTCACCCCCAGTCAGGACGACTCGCCGGATCTCACCTCACAAATCGAGGACTTCTGGCGCTCGTTGGGATCGCGCGTTCTTCGCATGACGCCCGCCGCGCACGATGCCGCCGTCGCTGCGGTCAGCCATGCGCCGCATGTCATCGCCTCCGTGCTGGCTGCCGCCACACCCGATGAGCACCTCGCGCTGGCCGGTTCGGGATGGGGGGATACGACGCGAGTTGCCGCGGGGGATGCGGAACTGTGGCGTCAGATCGTGCTGCAAAACCGGCAACCCATTTTGCGGACCTTGGATGAATTCACGGCGATGCTCGCCCAGTTCCGCGCCGCCCTGGACGCCGAAGACGGGCAGCAGATCGCCCATTTGCTCGAGGTGGGCAAGCGTCGTCGCGACGCATTCGCAAGGGAAGCCCGAGAGAAGCGAAGCTCGTAAGGACCACTAAATGAATTAGCACCGTTCGAGAAATAACTGTCCGATGTCCCCTCGCCCCTCCGGGGAGAGGGCAGGGTGAGGGGGCCGAAAGTGCGTCAGTTATTTCTCGAACGGTGCTTAGTATCGCGTTTCGCGGCAGGGGTCGGCCGTTTTCAAGTGGTTTCTAGATTCCGCGTGAAAACCCCATGAACCTTACCGAAACAACCGAGGCATGCTCGGCGTTTTCGGCACGATTCGCTGGAACCATGACGTCGATGGTTCTTTCGCTGCCGGATCCCGATCGGGCCTGGGCGCAGCATCCGGTTCGGCGCCAGCAGCGGCAGGCGCCGTCTGTTCGGCCAGTTGCAGCGAATCGATGGGCACATTGCGGCGCAGGAACTCGGCCCAATAACCGCGCAGCAACCGTTCGCAGTCCACGGCCGCTCCTTTGCCCAGGTGCAGATTGGCCAACGCGTTCAGCTTGAGCAATTCGTTGCGTTCCATCCGCTCGAACCACAGATCGAACACCTGAATGTCGTCGACCGAGACCTGGCCCTTGCTCATCAGATCGATTGCGACCCGTAAATCGGTGACGTTGGGCGGCAGATTGTCGACTCGCAGTTGATAACGCCACCAGGAATCGGTCAGTTGCCACGGGCTGGCGGCACCCACGCGGGATGCCCGGTAATAGGGTTCGCCGTTCAATCGTCCCTCGACGGCCAACTGCAAGGAAGGCTGGTGTTCCGGATCGTCGACTTTCAACCAGAAAAAGACATCCAAGCGGCCTGTTTTCGGAGTAGGGAAGGGGTTGCTGCGGACCCACACGACCGGCCCGGAACTCTCGATTCGTAACGAGCGCTGCCCTGCACGAGCGGAATCGTCGTCGGTCGTTACGGAGATGCCTTCACCGGTTGCATGTTCCCAGCCTGCAATCGGCTGCTGCGATGCGGTCGCTTCGAAGCTGGGATTGGTCAATACCGACAGAGGTTCCGGATCGCTCAGCCGCCCGATGCGTCGCCGCAACTCGTCGACCGATTGACGCAGCTCGACCAGCACCTCGCGTTGCAGACCGACTTGCCAGTCCCGCACCCGCACTTCGGGAGCGCTTAACCGGGCAGCGACCAGATCGTAGGGCCTGAGTTCCACATTCCATCGCAGGTCGGAGTTGCCGTCGGTGATATCCGGCAAGGTTCGATCGCCCAGCGGAGTCAAGGTGAAGGGACGACGATCGTCCAGGCTGATCGAAACCCGCACGGGCCACGGGGAGTGGTTCACCAGGTACAGGTAGGTCCGCTGTCCGGTCGACAGCCGTCGGACGACGACAGGCTGCGTCTCCTCGGTGGCTGATTGAGCCCGCACGGTTTCGAAGCGAGCGGCGGGCAGTTGCCGATAGGCGGCCAACACCTCGTTCAGACCTTCGCGCGGGATCTGACCGGTAACCCACCCGCCGTCAACAATCACTTGGCTGTCTTGTGTCGCCACAGCGCGAACGAACCGTTTTCGAGCCGCAGCGCCCGCGGGAACACTCTGATCGAGGAACCAACTGCTGGTTCGTTCCGGGCCGTAAGGGCTGGCGTCGCGAAAGGCAGCGGGGACTAACGACTTGGGCTCGTGATAGAAAAGGTTTCCGGTCACGGCTCGCAGGGTTCCGGATGCCTCGGATTCCGTCGCAGCGGCGGTACGCAGCGCGAACATTCGATCCATCTCGGTGGAATAACGCAATTGGAGATGGGCCGCTTGTTCTTCCAAGGAGATCAGTGGAGCGATACGTTCCGGCCGCATCAGCACGATCTGTTGCGAATCCGCGTACAACCACGGATCGATGCCGACCCGTTTCATCTGTCGGCGGACATCCAGACGTTCGGGCAGACGCGGGCTCAGATCCGCCCGGATCGCCGGATGGTTCAGCATATCCGCCCCGGCCAGATACAGTCGAGCCTGCGGGACTCGGTCGGTCACATCCGACTGGATCGCCGCGTAGAAGTCCGCCATCTGCTGGGCGCGCCAGCGAGCCCAGGCGTCGCGTTGGTCGGTCATGATCCACGAGGCCAATTCTCGCGTTTCGGATTCGGAGGAAGTCGGCAGGGTGGTGCGCTGGGATTGAGCAAAGCGAGTCACGGTATGAGCATCGACGCCCCAAGCCAAATCGGGCAGTTGAGCGTAGGTGTCGGGGCCCAGGCGAATGGCGACCCCACCAAACGAAGCGTGGTGCCCGTAGCGATCGGCCAGTTCGACCACCACGCGGCGCATCGCCTGCTGGACTCGTGGGTCCAGCGGATTGTAGTACGCCCCTGCGGCTCGGTTGGCTCCGCCACTCTCACGCCAGGTGCGTCCGTCCAGCCCAACCAACTCGATTCCCGACCGTGGCGGATCGATGGTGTTGGGCCGTGGCGTCTGCCGGTCGGGCTCAGGCGGCGAGGCCGGTGACGTGGCAGACTCTTGACGCAAACGATTTTCCAGTTCCGGTAACGGTGCAGAGAAACGCAGCATCGGAATCAAGGTCATCCCTTGACGATCGAACAGCCGAAACAGCATCTCGAGCACATCCTTTCGCACGGGATCCTGGCCCGTCGCAAAAAACGTCCCGTTGTCATGCCGCGCTGTCGATTCAAGCAATCGACTGGGATAGATCGAACCACCGTCGTGCAACACGCAGATCATCGCTCCATTGTATCCGGCATATTCCAGATACTCGACCATCCGCAGACCACCTTCCTGAAACGTTCGCCAATCGTTCAGGCTGCGGCCCGTCAATGCGTCGACGGCGTCGGTCGCCGCATAGTCTTCCCAGTACATCGGCTGGTCGTAATAGGCTGCCAGCAAGCGGCCCTCATGCCGCGTCGCCGTTCGGGATGCCGGTAATCGAGGCGGTCCCGTCAGGATACGGATGCGACCAAACACGGCTGGCGCGTCAGGCCGGCTGTTGGTGACCAGCAGCAACGGTGTCTCGGTCTTTGGCCAAAAGACCATTCGATGTCGCTCCGTCCCCCCACTCGCCTGGCTGGTCGCATGCGTCAGATCCAGGCCCGAAGCGGGACCAAACGGGGATACCACCCCGGAAGATCCCGGTTCGATGACACGAAAGTTCAGGCCTTGCGGAAGATCCGCAGGGTATTCGAATTCCAACAGATGAGGTCGCAGCAGCGTGGCGGTCGGCAGCGGATACGCCTGCCATCCGCCAGGTTCCAATTGGACGAAGCCTTCGCCCCAATCGGTTGCCATCGACGATTGGCCGTTACCCAAGGGACGTTTGGCTTCGCCACCCGACGCACCGGGAACCCACCACCAGTGAGGAACTTTTGTCAGCGGATTCCAGAGTCGCGATTTGCCGGCCTCGTTCAACGAAGCGACCTCGGTAGCCTGGGGGATAATTTCGCCCAGAGAGTTCCACGGCGATGACGCTGGCGAGTGCCCGGCAGACGACGCCACCACGGCGACTTGCACCGATCGCTGAGCGATCGTTTTTGTGGGAGCGAACGGCGTCGGCAAACGGCGACGGCTGACATGGATGGTCAAATCAAACACACCATCGCGATCCGGCATCCGAACCGATAGAGGACCAAGCTCCGCACCGCTGCCCGTCGCGTCGATTCGCATTTCGCGCGTGTCTTCCCAAAGCTTCTCTCCGGTAAGCGAATCGACCAACGACAAATCGCAGCTCAACGTCGAATCGGTCTCGCCGCCCAACCGATAGGGTGTCAGGAAGAATTCAAAGTGCTCGCCGCCACGAAACACCAGCGAATCGCGGTCGAAACGCACTCGCAAAGCATCCCCAGGGCGACGCCGCAGACGCAGTTGATTGCCGCGATTGTCCAACAAAGAACTGTGGAAGTCGTCGATCAAATGCGATACGGGGATCGTCACCTGATGGGGAGAATTCGGCTGATCTCGTGGTGTCAACTGCACCACCAGATTCGCGTCGCGCGGCGCTCGCAACCGAAAATCGATCCCGTCGTAATCGCGAACCAAGCGAGGAGCGATCGAGATCGCGGGCCCCGAAACACTTATCGATCCCGGTACGTCGGGACTGAGCCCCAACGGAGTCAAATCAGAAATCCGAGCGGTCGCCAATGTCGCGCCCGCATCATCCTGAACCCGAATCTCTCCCGTCCAGCAACGTGGCGAACCACCACCCCAGGCGGCCCGCAGGTTCAAGTCGACATCAGCCGCACGACCGGAGGATCCCAGCAACATCGACAACGCAGCCAATAGCATCGCCGTCTTGACGCACCGCCAGCCGTGCAACGGAGATCTATCCGATGCCGTCAGTGGCAACGAGTCTAATTGCGGACGTCCCTGTCCGAACATTACCCATTCCGGGGAGGCTGCTGGATTGTTTCAGAGGAAGCGGCGGATTATAGACTCGCAACGGTCCCCATAGCCATATCGATCCGGATCGGTTTTCGACGCTCCTTCGAGCGGTTAACGATCATTGCTAGCAACAGCTTGGGGGATCGCGGAAAACTGAGGGGGATTTATCGAGCGGGTTGCACGTTCGAATTCGTCCAGAAGCAAGATCAGTTCGGGGATCACATCGCGACATCGGTCCGACACCTCGTTGATCTCCCACCGATCATCCGGCTTGGCGAACAACTCGTGTGTCCCAGCATCATCGTTGCTCAGCAGCAGCCAGGTTGCTGTACGCAGAGCCCGGCAAGCGGTGGAGACGGCACACGCGCGGTCCGGTTCGATCTGGCCATCCAGGAAATCTCCCAGAACGTTCCCCCAATGCGATTGAGACGGTCGAGGCAGCGAGAACCAGTCGAGCAGCGTTGCATACCAATCGCTGGGCTGCACCAGTGGATGGCAACGCTGCATGGCGTGCCGAAGGTCGGGATAACGCACCAGGCATGGCACATGCAGCGACTCGCCGTACAGCGACGCATCCACGGGTCCGATCCGTCCATGTTCCCCCAACGGGTAACCGCGCGGCGACGTCAGCAGCAAAAGCGTTTCGTCGTCCGCCTGGGTTGTCGTACAGGCCTCGAGAAACACCGCCAGGCAAGCATCCAGCAGGCTGATCTGTCCGGCATAGGCATGCTGGATTCCCAGCAGTTCGTCGGGGTCC
>SKVE01000959.1 GCA_007129635.1 Planctomycetaceae bacterium | reverse complement strand
TTTCCTTATAGGGGGTAGCCCGCAAACATTGTGATCGTTAAAGCTGGAGCGAAAGGATCCCAGGGAACCGAGCGTGCAAGCACCCTGCCAGCAGCTCTTCGTCAATCACGATGGTGCTGAACGGACGGGGGGACTGGAGGTGGGGCCTTATTGGCTATCGGGGCGGGCTCTTATTGGATATCGCGCAACCCCTTGATAACGGCTGGATGAACACAACGCACGTCGTTATTCGGTATCGTCCGTTGTCTTTTTCCCGTTTTCCTTCGCAGCCTTTTTCGTCTTTTTTTTCGCCCCTTTTTTGGTTCTATTTGATTCAGCCTTCTTGGTGCTCTTTTTGGCAGCTTTTCGCTTCGTCGCTGGTTTCTCTGCGGCTCGGGTGGCCAGCAACTGCAGGGCGAAGTCCAGGGAGACCTCCGAGGGCACTGCATCTTTGGGCAACGAAGCGTTGGTCGTGCCGTCGGTCACGTACGGGCCATAGCGGCCGTCCAGCAGCCGAACCGGCTGCTCGGTCACAGGCGACTGGCCGAGCGTCCGCAGGGGTTCTTTGGCCGTCGCGGCGCTTCTGCCGCGGGTTTTGGGCGTCGCCAGCAGCTCCAGTGCCTGCGGCAACGTGACGTCCAAGGGTGAGAGGTCGTCGGGCAGCGATCGCGTCTCGCTGCCGCACTTGACGTAGGGTCCGAAGCGGCCGTTCTGAGCGACCACCGGTTCGTTGCTCTCCGGATGCTGGCCCAGCGTACGTGGCAACGACAGCAGACGTAACGCCAATGGCAGATCGACCTCCTCGGGCGTCATTCCCTTCATCAACGACGCGTTCTTGGGCTTTTCCTTTTCGTCCGGCGAGCCTAGCTGGACATAGGGTCCGAAACGGCCATTCTTCAAGTAGACCGGTTTGCCCGTGTCGGGACAAACGCCCAGCGGTTCGTCTTCCGTGCTCTCCCGATCCAGCAGTTCCAGGGCCTTTGTCAACGTCAGTTCGTCCGGGGGCATGTTATGAGGCAGGCTGGCCCGCCGATCGCTCTGCTCCAAAAAGGGACCAAATTTTCCAACTCGCAGATACACCTCGTCCTGATGTTCCCCGGAAGACGGTTTCCCGAGCGGAAAGCGGCTGATTTCGCGAGCGTCGACTTCTTTGATCTTGGCCTCGATCCGCTGCTTCAAGCCCGGTGAATCCTTGCCGAAAAAGAAGTCGTGCAAGTAATCGATCTGTTGGGACTCGCGGCGGCTGATCGAGTCCAGGTAGTCTTCCATCTGCGCGGTGAATTCGTAGTCGACCAGGTTGCCCAGATGCTGTTCCAGCAATCGGATGACCGAAAAAGCTGTCCACGAAGGGACCAGGGCGTTGCCCCGCTTGAAGACATATTCCCGAGCCTGGATGGTGTCGATGATCGACGCGTAGGTGCTGGGTCGTCCGATCCCCAAGTCCTCTAAGGCTCGAGTCAACGAGGCTTCGCTGTACCGCGCTGGAGGTTGCGTCTCGTGGCCCTTGGTTTCCAAGTTTCGGCAGGTGATCGTCTGGTCGACCACCACTTTGGGTAGAATCACTTCGCGGTCGGCAAGTTCCGCCTGGGGATCGTCCGAACCCTCGACGTAGGCCCGCAAAAAGCCTGGGAAGTCGATCGTCTTGCCGCTGACCTGGAAGTTCGCGCCATCGCCTTCCAGCACAATGGTCGTGCGGTGCCCGCGCGCGTCGGCCATCTGGCTGGCGATCGTCCGTTTCCAGATCAGATCGAACAGCCGGAACTGGTCGTGATCCAGTTCACTGCGGAGCGACTCCGGTTTTCGGAAGGGATGCCCTGCCGGGCGGATCGCTTCGTGAGCCTCCTGGGCATTGCGGACCTTGGACGAATAGACGCGCGGCTGGTCCGGCAAGAACGACTCGCCGTACTCGGAACGCACCAGGTCGCGAGCGGCTTCGATAGCCACTTGGGCCAGCGAGGTGGAATCAGTTCGCATGTAGGTGATGTAGCCGTTTTCGTACAGGCTTTGTGCCACGGTCATGGTCCGCCGCGCCGTAAAGCCTAGCTTGCGGTTCGCCTCCTGTTGCAGGGTGCTGGTCGTGAACGGCGGTGCGGGCCGAGTCGTGTAGGGTTTTTCCTCGACCGACGAGACTCGGAAACGAGCCTGCGCGAGACGTTCGGCCAGTTCCGCCGCTTGTTGCTGGTCCAGCAGCAAAAGTTTCGTGTCCTTGAGCTGCCCCGTACGCGAATCGAAGTCCTTGCCCGTCGGCACGCGACGCCCCTGGACCGAGATCAGTGCCGCGTCGAACTGGGCACTGTCCTGCGTGGCAAACGTACCCAGCAGATCCCAGTAACTGGCCGATACAAAGGCCGCTCGTTCCCGCTCCCGCTGGACGATCAAACGCACGGCCACACTTTGCACGCGACCGGCCGACAAGCCGCGTCCGATCTTACGCCACAGCAAAGGCGACACTTCGTAACCGTACAACCGGTCCAGGATCCGCCGCGTCTCCTGGGCCTTGACCAGCCCGTCGTGAATCTCGCGAGGATTGTTCAGCGCTTTGCGAATCGCCTCTTCGGTGATCTCGTGGAATACCAGCCGATACACCGGAACCTTGGGCTTGAGCACCTCGTGCAAATGCCAACTGATCGCTTCCCCTTCGCGATCTTCGTCCGTCGCCAGATACAATTCGTCGACCTCCTTCAAGGCCGAACGCAGCTTGGCAACCTGCTTCTTCTTCTCTGCCGGGATCACATAGATCGGCACGAAGCCATCCTCGACGTTCACTCCCAAATAAGCCCACGATTCACCTTTGTACTGCTCGGGCACCTCTTTGGCTCCCTGCGGCAGATCACGGATGTGCCCGATGCTGGCCTCGACCGTGAAATCACTGCCCAGAAATTTGCTGATCGTCCGCGCCTTGGCGGGCGATTCGACGATCACCAGCGATTTCCCGGTCTTTCCTGCCGATGCCTTACCCATAAATGTTCCTTGCAACGCAAACAAGCTGCGTAGCTTGCCCAAGTTGTCCTTTTTCTCGAAAGTCGAATGGTGAAATTTGTGTGTCGTACGGCCGAAGGCAACAAAATGGCTGCCAGTAGCCGCCGACACTCCTTTTTGGGATTGTATTTAGGTCGATTCGCGCTAAAATCGGCAATCTTACAAAAGAGTCATGCCTGCGACTGCGAAACCGATTTAGACGCCTTGGTTCAACCTGTCAAGGGTAGTAGCCATCACCTTGCCTATTTCATCCGGGGATACGTTCCATGCGAAATCCGCTGTCCATGTTCCGACGGCACCAAAAAGTGCTCCTCGTCGTTTTCGGCGTGGTGATCGTCATCACGTTCACTATTGGAGGGAGCATCGAGTACTACCAGAGTGCCAGGATGCCCACGGGACAGGATACCGATGTCGTCGTCACTTGGAAACATGGGCGTTTCCGTGAAGACGATTTGGTGATGATGCGAAACCTGCACAATCTGACCGTGCGGTTTCTGGATACCTTGGTCATGCAAGCGGTAGAAGCCGGCGGCGTGCCATCGGCACCGGGGTTGACTCGAGATCAAATGACCGGGCAGATCCGCGATCCCGGGATTCCGCGATCGTATGCGGAAGAAGATCTGATCCAGACGGCGGTGCTAGCACGACGCGCCGATGAACTGGGGGTTGTGGTCAGCGACCAGGCCATCGTGGAATTCCTGGATGGATTGGCCGCCGGGAAGGTGCCACGCACTGAATTCGCGGGCTTGCTGCGGCAGGCCACCGGCGGGCGACTGATCCAGTTGCAATTGTTCGAACAATTGCGAAAGGAACTGCAAGCCCAAAACCTGCGGATGATGGCCAACAGCGGTCTGTTCGCCATCACACCGGTCAGTGCGTGGAACTACTTTAACCGGTTGGATCGTCGAGTCGAAACGGAGATGCTGCCGCTGCCGGTCGAAGACTTCTTGGGGCAAGTGTCCCAGGAGCCGACGCGAGCCGAAATTCAAGCACTGTACGAAGAGGGCAAAGACCGAATTCCCGATCCGTTCAGTCCAGAACCCGGGTTCAAACGACCGTTGAGGATCGCTTTCCAGTACCTGAAAGCCGATTTCGAACGGTTCCTGGAAGCCGAGATGGCGAAGGTCGACGACGACCAAGTTCAGGCATACTACGAAGAAAACCAACAAGATTTCCGAGTCCCCGAGGAACCTGCAACGTTCGACCCGCCGTTCGACGCACCAGACGAAACGCCCGAGCAGACTCCAGAGGAAACGTCCGAGGAGATGAGCGCGGAAGATCCGGAGGAATCAGGCCAGGCGAGCGACGAGTCGTCGGCGGACGACGCTGAGGCACCCGAACTGACAGGCCCTGAAAACCAACCGGATCGAGAGGAATCCGCCGATCCAGCGGAGAGTTCAGAACCATCGGAGACGCCCACGCCATCGGAGGACGACCAGTCGAACCGGCTCGCTTTGGCCGTCGACTCCGTTTTTGTCAGCCTGATGACCGACGAGCCACCGCCGAACGAGGAGGAACCACTAGCGGACGACGAAGCTCCGCCGGCAGAGGAGATGCCGCCAGCCGACGAAGAAGCTCCGCCGGAAGAGGAAATGCCACCGGCAGACGAGGAAGCTCCGCCAGCAGAGGAGATGCCGCCGGCCGACGAGGAAGCTCCGCCGGCAGAGGAGATGCCACCGGCAGACGAAGAAGCTCCACCGGCAGAGGAAATGCCGCCGGCCGACGAGGAAGCTCCACCGGCAGAGGAAATGCCGCCGGCCGACGAGGAAGCTCCGCCAGCAGAGGAGATGCCGCCAGCCGACGAGGAAGCTCCGCCGGCAGAGGAAACGCCGCCAGCCGACGAGGAAGCACCGGCTGAAGAGGAAACGCCGGTGGAGGCAGTACCACCGGTGGAAGATGATTTGGAAACGCAACCCGAGGCGGAAACGCAACCCGAGCCGACTCCGGCCGAGGTGCGGTATCGGCCGCTGGAAGAGGTTGCCGACGAGATCCGTCGTACGATCGCTCGACCGTTGGCGCAGGACGCGATGGACGAGGCGATGAAGAGCGCGAGACGCGAGATCGAGGCGTATTTCCGAGCGAGTATCCGGGCTCAAGCCTTGCGGGATGCCGGCCGCGACGTCCCCGAGCCAGCTCCGTTGGATCTGGAGGCACTGGCCCAAAAATTCCAGTTGATACCGGGCGAAACTCGATTGGTGGACCAGTTCGAGATCGAGGATTATGAATTGGGCAAGGCCTACCGCTTCAGTTTCGCTCAAGGCCAGGTCCAAACCATTCCGTTCGCCCAGATCGCCTATGTCGAGGGCGTTCCGCTGTTCCGCCCGGATCAAATCCGTTCGTTCGAGGTGGATGTCGAGTTCCTGTACTGGAAGGTGGAAGAGGAGCAGTCTTTTGTTCCCACGCTAGACCAGGCAAGGGAGGATGTGATCGCGGCCTGGAAACGCAATGAAGCATTGCAGTTGGCGAAAGCCGAAGCAGAACGACTGGCCAAGGCGGCGCGTCCGGATCAGCCGTTGCGCGAGACCGTCGGAGAAAAACTTGCAGACCGGGTGTTCGAGACGGGGCCGTTCAGTTGGATGACTCGCGGTGCGACGCCAACCGGCATGGGCTCACCGACACTCAGCCAAGTACCGGGCGTCGAGGGCGCAGGACCGGAGTTCATGCGCAGCGTTTTCCGGTTGCAACCGGGGCAAACGGGGGTGGCAGTGAACGAACCGCGGAGTGTCGTGTTTGTCGTTCGCCTGCTGGACCAAATGCCAGACGAGGACACGCGTCGGCAAGCGTTCCTGCGTTCCGGAGTCACCTTCGACACGATGTACATGGCCTACTCCGAACGCGAACGATTGGTCCAGGATTGGTACGAAGACCTCCAGCGTCATTACAACGTCCAATGGAATCGCACGCCCCAGTTTCCTCGCGACGACTGGTAAACCACGATGGCATGTTCGTAGTGCCGGCTTTAGCCGGTTTTCCCTGACCCGCCTGAAGGCGGTACTACGAGTTCAGGCCGGGTTGCGGATGGCGCGGCTTCGCACCAGGGCTCCTCCGGCCAGGTTCTTGACGTCGACAAATCCCGATTGGCGCAAGATGCAGACTGCCACATGGGCTCGTACGCCGACACCGCATGACACGACCGTCTCGATCGTCGGATCCAAACGCTGCCGCTGCTCGCGCAGTTCATCCAGCGGGATGTTCACGGCGTGGGCCGCGCCCGCCAGCGGTGCCTTCTGCACTTCGGCTGCCGTGCGGACATCGACCACCTGCTTGTCGGTCAGATCGGCGTCCGATTCAATGAACTGCTCGATGCCATCCAATTCATTGCAAGCGGCGAAAGCCGCCTGATGGATGGGATCCTTGGCCGCACCGAAGGGCGGAGCATACGCCAAGTCCAGTCCCGCCAGATCACGGACCGTGCCGTGGAAGGCCATGGCTGTCGCGATGACGTCCAAACGCTTGTCGACACCATCACGCCCCACGGCCTGAGCGCCCAACACCTGGCCGCTTTCCGCATCATACGTCAATTTCAAGGTCAGCGGCGTAGCGCCGGGATAGTAACCAGCATGCTGATTGGCGACGATCGTCACGCTGGCCGACGGACGACCTGACCGTACTGCCATCGCGGCACTGAACCCTGTCATGCCGGCGGTGATCCCAAAAACGCGCACGACGGACGTACCGAACACGGGCGACATCGGAGCCGATTCACCGGTCGCCGCGTGTTCGCCCGCCAATCGGCCGGCTCGGTTGGCTGGTCCCGCCAACGCGACCCGCTGCTGATCGCCGGTTGGTCCGTAGGGATACTCGGCTGCGTCCCCGACCGCATAGATGTCGGGATCGCTGGTCTGCATCCAGCCGTTGGTGGCGATCCCGCCACTATCGCCGATCTTTAACCCGGCATCGACGGCCAACTGCACCTCCGGTCGGACTCCCACTCCCAGGATGACCAGATCGGCATCGATCCGCGTCCCACTTTGCAGTTCCACCCCGCATGCCGCACCGGTCGAATCGGTCAATACCCGCTGGATGCCGTCGCCGGTATGCACGGCGACTCCGTGAGCCCGCAGTTCGTCTTCCAACACACGAGCCATTTCGAAATCCAGCAGGGGAAGCACCTGCGGCTGCAGTTCCGCCAACGCGACCTCGAATTCCCGATGGACCAGTTGTTCCACCATCTCCAGACCGATATACCCCGAACCGATGATCGCCGCTCGTCGAGTGCGACTGGTGGCGATCGCGGCATGGATCCGGTCGGTATCGGCCATATTTCGCAGCGTGAACACCCCAGCGGCTTCCCGACCCGGGATCGGTGGAATCAAAGGGGTCGCACCCGGGGCCAGAATCACCTTGTCGTACGCCTGGTGATAGGTTTGCCCGCTGGCATGGTCGCGGATCGTCAAGCTCTTGGTCGAACGATCGATCGAGACGACCTCGTGCCTGGTTCTGACGTCCAGCCGAAATCGCTGGCGCAGGAAGTCTTCGGTCGCGACCAGCAGTCGGCTGCGTTCGGCGATCTCGCCTCCCAAATAGTATGGCAAGCCGCAGTTCGCAAAGGATACGTAATCGTCCTTTTCCAGCACGATGATCTCCGCATCCTCGTTCATACGTCGAGCCCGAGTAGCTGCCGAAGCTCCGCCGGCCACGCCACCAACAATCACGATCGTGAGACTTTTTTCTGCCATCTTTCTCCTTCCGCCCGGTAAAAATTGAGATTCTAGTTTCGGATTCGACCTGGCACAATCGCACGCTCGATCACTTCAAGGAACGCCGTATGTCTGGTCTCGATATCCCCAACACTGGCGATCTGTTTGCCATTGACGTAAGCACCCGGCCAGGTATTCCTTGGTGGAATCAGCGGGAGGGGTCGGGAGTGGCGTGTTCAATTTGTTCGATTTTCGCCAGATTTTGAATCTTTTGGAGTGCCGATTT
>SKVE01000387.1 GCA_007129635.1 Planctomycetaceae bacterium | reverse complement strand
TGCAATCCGTCCAGGGCCGCATTGACGGCGTCCTGGGTGCCACGGAACGTCACTTCGGACGTACCGTCACCCACCACGGGGTCCAGATCATCCGTAGTGTTGAGCGTCAAGACGCCTTCAAATACTGTCAACGTAACCCGTAACTCCTGCGGGTGATCCAGGTCCCCGTCCGGATCGAATTCGTCCGCGTCCGGATCGAAGACCGAGATGGCGTTCCCACCAGCGGTGGAGCACGTCAGCGGGTTGTTGACCCAACTGGGGTCGTAGATGGGCGTGTGTTCGTTGACCGTCTGGACAACCGTGGGGGCTGTCAGCACCGGCGGATCGTTGATCGGGCGCACCGAGATGGTGAAACTCTGCGGAGCGGATTGATCGATTCCTCCGTTGTCCGTACCGCCATCGTCGTGCAAGATCACCTGGATGACCGCATCACCGTTGGCGTTGGGAGCGACCTCGAACGTCAGTGTTCCGGTCGCCGAGTCGATGGTCGGCAGCGTGGTGAAGAAATCGGCCGTTGTCCAGGCCCCGGGGCTGTCGACGCTGACCACCGTCACCTCGAATTCCAACGCCTGAATCAACTCGTCCACCGCCTCGGGCGGGCCAGGACGAATGTTCGTGACCCAGCCGGACACCTCTTGCGCTCCGGCGTCTTCGTTCAACGCGACAATCGCGGGATCGTCGCTCAACGTGAACTCGGGCGGATCATTGACCGGCAGGACCGTGATCGTGACCGTGTCGCTGACAGTGGTCGCCGTCTGATCCGCCGCCGTGACAACCAGCACCGCTCGACCGTTCTGATGAGGCAGGTAGGTCAGCGTCAATTGCGCGGCATCCAGCTCGAATTCCAGCGGAATCGAGGTCGTCAGGTGCAGCGGTGAGTACGCGCCCGGATCGCGGCCAACGACTAAGGTTCCGGCGATCCCGCGCAAAACCGACGCCTGGACCAACGCACCGGCCTGCGAGTGGGCATTGACGGCGTTGACCAATTGCTGAGCCGTCGACGGATTCGAGGGATTGGTGTTCAGTTCCACCAAGATGATCGAGCCGTTGACGGTGACCATCGGCCCGCGACCGTCACCGAAGTTCGTCTCGTTGACCACCATCCGGATGGCCTGGCCGGCTGGGCCGGGTTGCCGAGCTTCCAATTGGATATGCACCGCTCCGTCGGTATCCAGATCCGTGACCGCCGTGGCAAATCCGTGCAAGGTTGCCGAGTAGGTCAGGAAGTCACCATTGCCGTTGGTGATGTCGTCGTCGTCGAATCGAATCGACAGATCGAAAACGCTGGGCGCCGCATCTTCCAGGACGATCCGATTCCCGATCGGAGCGGTCAGCACCGGCGCTGTATTGGTAATAATCCGGATGCGATAGTCTTCGACTTCGCCGCCGACGCTCAAGCCGTGATGAGCCAGCCCGCCGCTGGGGCTCAAGCGGAAACGGGCGAACGTATTGTACGGCAGATCGTCGATGTCGATGCTCTCGGGGGTGGTGATTGTCAACCGATTCTCGCCCTCGAACACCGGCTCGCTGAACAACACTTGCTCGCCCGCATCGAACCGGCCGTTGTTATTCCAATCGATCCAGCCATCCAGCATGCCGTTGCCACCCGAAACGGTCACCACGATCGATGTGTCCAGTCCGGGAACGAAGGCCCCTTCGAATCGGATGCCGTCTTCGTCGTTGGCCGCGTTGCCAACGGTGGTGGCGAACGGTACCAAGGAAACCGAACTTCCGGAGCTGGTTGCCACCAGTTCCTGCAGCAGACCCGCGTCGACGGCCTGGTTGATCGCCGCGGCGATGTTCGCCGCCGTTTGATTCGCGTCGCTGCCGATCGCAACTCGCTGATGCGTGTTGTTTGTCAGATTGTTGTCGCTGTCGCTGTCGAATTCGAAGACCACCGCAGGGCTCCGTCCGTCGGCCAGCGTGAACAGGTTCCCGTTCAATGGCAACAGCCCATCGGTCACCTGGATGTTGACCGGCAACTGCCAGTACGGTCTCAGGCTGCCTTGCCACGCGACATCCGCCGTGCCATGGATCTCGAACACCCCGTTGCCCGCGTCCAAAGCTGCCACCTCGGACAACTGCCCCGCAGCCACGACCGCGTCGACAGCTTGGATGATCCGCCGCAGGAGGATCTCGGGAGGCTCGCCCTCGTAGAATACGATATCGGTTATCTCGGGAGCCACAGGGGCTGGTGATCGGAAGGTGAACAGCACCGAATCGATCGTCAGCGTGTCCCCGTCAGCCACCAACGCTCGGCCATTGGCAGCCGGATCGCCGGGGATTTCCACACGAGTCGACGCGACCTGGACCAGGTGCAAACCGGTGTCCTGCAAATCGACACTCGACGCGCCCGCGATCTGGATCAAACCATCACCGATGTGGACGACCGTGACACCGACCAACGGATCGAGATCGGTCATCGATTCGTTAATCGTTGCGACGATGTTTTCGGCCAGGGCTTTTGGGCCATCATGCAGCGAGTACGAAACTTGGAACAGACCGTCGGGACCGGTCGTCATGTTGAAGTTCTTTTGCCTGCCGTCGGCATCGGTGATGGAGAAGGCACCACCATCATCGATGTGCCAACCGTCGGGAACGCGGATGGTCATCATCGGCAGCAAGGCCAAGTTCAAACGCGGGGTACCTGTCACATCGACGCGAGCATTGGCGTCGTCGCCATCGGCCCGAGCGCTCGGTTGCCCCTGGATCTCGACGTCCAGCAAATGGCCCAATCGCAGTTGACTGTCACGCACCTGGACGTGCCGCGCACCATCGCTGGCCAGCAACGTACGGAAGTCGTCGTTGCGGCTGGGATCGTCCGGCAGATCGCCGAAATCGAACGTCGCTTCGCCCAGGATAATCGTAAACCGCGTTTCTCCATCCGGCTGGTTGGATTGCAGGAAGTTGCCCGCGCGGTCACGAATGCCGGGCAGATACTGAACTCGGATGGCATCCTCGGTGATCGACTGGACGGCATCGTTCGGATTGGGCAGGCTGGGATTCATCATGGCACCATCCAGGAAGATGGTATTGCCGCCGCGCAGCTTGGCCCGGGCCTCGAAGTCGGCGAATCCCGTCCGATTGATCGCGCTGATGATCGCCCCCGCCATGTTCTCGGCGGTGAACGACGCAGACGGGATGTAGGGGATGGCCACGGCGCCGCCGGGTACCCCGGTGACCGTCAAGCTGCTTGTCATCCGGTCGAACGTATGCGCGGGCGTTTCATTCAGTCGGATCGTGCCGCCGCCCAGATAGACGGGCGTCAGGCCCAATACACCGGCATTGCCGATGGCCGTGATCATCGCCTGGGCAACCGCGACACCGCTGCTGGTCGGGCTGAACCCGATCTGGATGTGGTTGGGGTCGAACGTGCCGTTATTGTTGAATTCGAAGGTCAGCGTCGTCGTGCCGGATCGAGTGACCTGGAAGGTCTCGCCGTCGATGACGCCGCTGCGAACCGTCCCGTTCAAATTCTGGGTGCCGCTGGTATTGATGGCTCCGTCAGGAGCGATCGCGAACTGCAACAAGCCCGCGCCCAGATTGTTGATCTCCAGATCCGGGAACGCCCCTTCGCTGGTGATCGCATCCTGGATCATTCGAGCCAACCGGTCCTGAGTCTCCGTCCCGGTCAACGGAATCGAGATGTACCAACTGCGCGTCGGACCGCTGCCGTCCAGATCGAACTCGAACGTCACCGTCCGGGTCCCGTCGTTGATCGTAAAGATCTCGTTATCGTTGATCGCTGAACCGCCAGCGGCAGGGGCCTGGATCTCGTACCGATCGTCCGGCAACTGGACCAGCATCGCACCGGTCACCCCGGGTTGGCCGGTCTGCCACAGCCGGCTGGAAGAGGTATCCAGCAGGTAGCTTTCCAATTGGGAATCGATCGACTCACGCAGGTGAATAAAGCCATCGCCCAGCGAGTTTGTCGCGGCCAAATGCGGTACCTCGGCGCGGATCGCTGCGATCACCAACTGGGCCAATTGCTCGCTGGTCTGCGAGAAATCAAACGCGATAATCCTCTGCGGCTCGATGTAGTCGTCCGCCGGATCGTCGCCGGGTAGATCCGGGTCTTCCGGATCACCGTTATCGGGGTCACCGTTATCCGGATCGTCCGGATCTTCCACCGGCGGCGGTGGGACGGGAATGCCAACGATGCCATCCGTATCGAATTCGAAGGTAACCGTCTCGGTCACGCCACCGACCGTGAACTCGATCGTAAACTGCTCGCCATCAGCGATGCCGCCTGCGATGCCGCTGGTCAGCAGGTTGCTGTTGGAGGTCACATCCACGCTGTGGAAAATCTGGCTGCCGATGTGTACCCGGTCGCCCAAGTATTGCGGCGCCAAGCCCAGCGTCCGGTCTTCTTGCAGGACCTGGTAGATCGCCTGGGCCACATCCTCGGCCGTGTCGGTGGCCTGGAACCGGATCACGCGATGATCCGGGTTGAATGTGTTGTTATTGTCGAATTCGAAGACCACGGTCGATGGGCCGTTGCTGATGGTGAACGTATCCCCATCGCCGATCTGCGTGCCGGGAACCGCGTGGATTGTCAGCGTCTGCGGTACCCACATCTTGTAACCGCTCTCGTATTCGAAGGTCACTGCGTTACCGGCCTGATCGCGGATCAGGAACTGATCGCCATCGTCGATCATGGCTCCATCAACGGCCGTCAGCAGGTAGCGATCGCGGTTGTTCAGCGAGATGACGTAGGTGCGGTCCGACTCCCAGATGGCTGAAGCCGGGGTCAAACGCAGGACTTGGTTGCTGCCTTCGAATCCCATCGTGTAATCGGACGATCGTCGCAGCAGCGCATCGCCGGGATTGGTGGGATCGAAAGGCACCACTTGCGTCTGTTCGACCAGCAGCACGCCGTCGCGAGTCATGGAGACGGTGTTGGGATGCACGGTCAAGGGATCGACGCCGGTGCCTTCGATCGGGCGCGGGAAGCCCGCGCCGTCGTACAACTGCAGCACGAATTCCTCGAACAAGCGGTCATCGGTGCGGTACACGACGGTGGCGTTCGGGTCGCGATCCAGCCCGTTTCCGTCGACCGGATCGACCAGCATCGCGAACGGTCGATCGAAATCGGCCGCTTCCACGGCCCCCCGGTCCCGGAACAGGCTCGGCCCGGCACCCAGCGGATCGGCCCACGGCAAATCGACTCGCAATTGCCCGTACACGTCCCTCTCGGGGGCGAAGATCGGCGACTGCGGGATGCCCAGCGGTTGCTTGACCAACCCGTACGAATTGCGATCTTGCATCGAATTCAGCGCGCTGTCGATGGCAACCGAGCCTCGCTCCAAGTAGAAGTTTCCGCGCTGAGGATCGCGGAACAGGGGCGCGTTGGCCGGGGGTTCCAAGTCGTTCACGGCGTTAAAGGCATTTCCACGTTGGGCATTGTTCTGGTACAGGTTCCAGCCGGAGATGGTATGCGCCGTCGAACTGGCTCCCACTTCAATGCCCGTTTGGAGTCCGGACAAGATGTTGTTCAGGATCGTGGGAGCCGCATTGTTGGCCACCAGGATCCCCGTCCCTGTCTGACTGGGACTGCCATAAATGGTGTTATTGACGATCCGTCCGAAAGGCACGGCGGCGATGGGCAAGACCCCCGCCGCATCCCCGAGGAACGAGATGCCGCCATCGCCGCTGTACGCCACGATGTTGTTTTGTACCACGACCCCCGGCGCCAACCCAGCGCGCAGGTTGGGATTGTTGTTAGCCGTGACGATGGTATTGGGCGTGTCGAAGTTGATCGGCACACCGGGATGCGGGAAATTGGAATTGGGATCGCGAGCGCCTGCCAGGATCGCGATGCCGAATCCGTCCGCGTGGGTGATCGTGTTGTTCTCGATGATCAATTGGCCCTGCTCGCGGCGGAAGTTCGCATCGCCGCGGTGGTTGTAGGAATCGACCGCGATCGCCGGGTCCGCACTCGGATCGCTGGGACTATGGACGATCACATCCAGGGCATCGACCAGATCGATCCGTGCCGGACCGCTGGTCGCGCTCAGGATAGCCGTGACCTGCAATTCCGCTTGCGAATTGATGGCCGTTTGGATGCGTCCTGCCAGTTGCCTTGCTGTCGTAATCCCATTCAGATTGACGCGCACGGCGCCTTCGCTGACCTGACCATCGGTGTCATACTCGAAGATCGCCCATTGGTTGCCCGCGATGGCAAACTGCATCCCGTCGCTGACATCGGCCGGGTCGGGCGCGATCAAGGTGTATCCCGACGTCAGACGTTCGTTCGTCTGGAACGTTCGCTGGATCGCGATGAAATCTTCCGAAGGTCGCACCAGTTCCGCGTAGTCGGGTCCGCGACGGATCTCCAATTGGTAGCCGCCCTCCAAGCGTCGCGGAACGAGAAGCCGCTCCGGGTTGGTACGAACGGAGGTTGTCACATCGTGCGTGCTGGTATCCGGCACCGCCCCGGTGACGAACTCGCCGCGTTCCGAAACGCCCACAATGATATCGTCGATATAGAAGCCTTCGAACTGGTTGTTCTGGCTGCGGATCGAACGGAACGGATCATCAAATTCACCGAAGCCGGCATCCACAGGGCCCAGCGAGGGGTCGTTCATCGTGCCGGCCGTACTAAAATCGAAACGTAGCTTCAGATTCGACTGGCCAGCGTACACCTCCAAATCGATGCGCGCTTGACGCCAATCGCCTGTGTTGTCGAACAGTTCCTGGACTTGCTGGACTCTCCGCGGCACACTCAGATCCGTGAACACTGTGTTGATGCCTTCGGTCGCCGAGTCCGACAAGAAAGGCGGCAGTTCCGCGTTCAAGGCGAGGCCAGGACCGGCACTCAACTGCGAATTGTTCGTCGCCAACAGTTCCCAGGTCGCCCCATCGTCGCGTGAGATGAACACCCGAGCGCTGTCCCGGAACGGATTAGCTACGTTCGACTGCGTCGTCGCTCCCCCATGGCCCTCGGTTTCCAGGAAATAGTTGAAATACAGCATCGGCTTATCGGCCGCGTTGTACCCTTCCAGGCTGAACGATCCGGTGATCAGGCTGCCGTACGCACCGCCCGGCAGGTTGTAGGTACCGCCTGTTGCCCCTTGCTGGGGAATCACGATCAACGGGTTGCTGGACAGGTCCATATGGACCAAGTGATTGATGATTCCATACTGCCCCAAGGAGCGGAATTGGCCAAAGCTGGGCACTGCCGCACCACCGTACTGCTGCCCGATGGACGGGTAGCTGTACCGGTAGTAGTTCGACAGGTTATCACTTCGAGTGGCGTCTTCGAAGCGATCGAGTCCGAAGTAGAAACTGGTGTGACCTTCAGATTCATCGGTTATCTTGCTCGTTCTTCCCCCCGTGACGCCGACTGTCGACGCTCCAGGCGTACGGCTGTTATCCGGTGCCGGATTGATGCCATGCCCGGAGTCACCGCCGCGAGTCGTGGTAGGATGCCACAGGTTGAAGTCCAATGGCGAAAAGGCCAGTCCAGTGGTCCCGAATACAGGAACACGAACGGTGATTTCGTTCGGAATCGCTCCAATATCCAGGGCGGCAACTTCGACCCCCGTACCAACCGGTAGCGGATCTGGGGCATACAGTTGGTCGCCCATCGTCGGCAATGGCTGACCACGATATTGACCGTCAAAGATAACGCGCAGTGGGGTCAAGTTAAGCGGACCGCCGGAGACGAGGACATCGCCGGGGTCGATGTTCGGCAAGGCTTCCAAAACGCGCCGGAAGCTCGGCACGGCCGTCTGGGTGCGGGTGACTTGGATCTCCGGCCAAGGCGGTCCGCCAGTCAACTCGGACGCATCGCCGACTAGGCCCATCCCTTCGCCTAACCAATCCTGTCCGGCCAGTGCTCCCGCGAACTCGACAGAGTACGTCGGAAACGCGCCCGTGACAATCACATCGCCGGGTTCGATATT
>SKVE01000360.1 GCA_007129635.1 Planctomycetaceae bacterium | reverse complement strand
CGAATCGATGCGTGCTTGCCCGCTCCAGGTCCAAACGGTTCGGCCGCTGCTCGCGTCCAAGGCGTAAACTTGGTGCGATTCGCTGTCGGCCACCAGCAGCAGGCCCTCGTCCACGACCGGACTGGTCAGTTTCCCACCGAGGTCCGTTTCCCAAAGGAGCTGCAAATCCGTCGCGATATCGGCGGTGGATGAACCGCCGCGCGCCGGATCGCCGCGAAAAGTGGGCCAGCCCTGGGCCGCGATCTCGTTCGAAGCCGGAATGTCCCTCCCAAAGGCCGGTCCCTTCTCCAGGCCGGGTAACGCCGACCGAGCCGTGGCGGCATCCGCGTTCTTTGGAGCCAACGCCATGAATCCCGACTTGAGCATGTCGCTGTAATTGCATGCGCACGGATGGGGCGGTACATAGAGCAGGCCGTTGGCTGGCATGACGCCATACTGGCAGACACCGCGAACCCAGAAATTGGCTGTGATGTCGCCACTCTTCAAATCGACAAATTCCACGCCTCGGCGGCCGAGAATCAAGTAGTTTTCCGTTGCCTTGGCACGGTGGCAGCGCGCGTGGCCCATCCGCGGCAGAGATTCCTGGTCGGCCGGCCGCTGACGCCGGACCTCACCGGTCCTGGGATCGCGAGCATGGGTAAAGCCGGGGTCGTTGCCCCAAGCGTAACGGCCCGTCCAGAGCAGCCCGTCGGCGATCATCACGTCGACGGGAGCGTTGAATCCTTCGTAGGCGGGGCAACTCCATAGTCGCTTGCCCGTCTGGCCATCGAAGGCGATCAATTCGCCCTCGACGTCGTTGCCTTGAATGTATTCATGGTAGCCGCCGCTGGGAATCCAGAGCAACGAGCCTTCTGTCTGTGCGGCTCGGCGGTCGGCCGAGAAGACCAAACCATCATGGACGACCAGCGTCGGCGTGGACCAGGCAAGTCGCCGCCGGTGGATCGGACGCGGGGTTTGCCATCGCATTTCACCCGTCGCGGCGTCCAGACATACGATTGCTTCGATATTCTGAAAGTAGATTCGTCCATCCGCAGCCGCCAACGTCGAGGGCATCAACGGGCGAGTGGAGGGTTCGGCGTTCGTCCATACCGTTTCGCCCGTCTGAGCATCGACCGCCTTGAGTCGAAAGTTGTGGGCCGGCGGTGTCGTATCTTCCAAGGGCGGGACGTAATCCTGCTGGCTGACGATCTCCCTGGCCTCGTCTGCCGACCAGTCCACGTCCGGCTGGCCCAATACCAACAGCAACGTGCCATCGACGTACAGGATTTCCGTGGTGCCTTCGGTTCCGGCATAAGTCTGCACGGTCCGCCCCGAGGCGCCGTCCAATGCCGTGACCGGCTGGCCGTAGCCGAGCGTTACGTAAACGCGATCGCCGACGGCGACCAACCGTCGCGGCAGATCGGTTGGCCCGCTACGAAAGTCCCGCAAGTGATACTCCCACGCCCCGATCTCGTGTTCCCACAAGCGGATTCCGTTGAAGGCGTCGCGAGCCACCAGACGCCAGCGGGGGCTGGCAGCGGCGAACGCGATCGAGCCCGTGTCGACGATCGAGAACAGCCGCCCGCCGGACGACACCACGGCGCTGACGCTGGCCAGGTGGTCGTGGCTGCGCGAGAAGCGAGGTCCGCTGATCCATTGCACGTGGCGGGGTGGGCCGACCACCTGGTCCTGGCTGACCGCGTTGTTGTCAGGCCCGTGCAAGTAATGCGTCCACTGGCCGACGTTGGGCGGCCAGGGTTTGATGGTCTTGATCCATTGTCCATCCTTGCGAACCCACAGCACGCCCCCGGGGCAAAGCACTCGCATCGCCTCGGACATCGGCACCTGGCCCAAATCCTCAGCAACCAGCAGGTTGACCAGATGATCCGCGTAGGGCAAGTTGCGACCATCGAACACCGCAGCCGACGCGCCGCCGCCGAGACCAAGCGTTTGGAAGCGAGCCCGTGCCTTGGCGACATTGGCCGGATCGGTATCCAGACCCTGGACGATCCAAGTATCACGCGACTTCAGCATCGCGGTCAGCTCACCATCGCCGCAGCCGATGTGAACAACCAGCCCACCATGAACCTCGCAGGCCGCTAGGATCTCCTCGGCGGTCGGCTCGGCTTGGGCCGCTTGGCAAAACAGCCAAGCCGAAAAGACGGCGGTGATCAGAATCGTTCGTATCATCATCCTTCTCCTTAGCACCGTTCGAGAAATAACTGTCCAATGTCCCTCGCCCCTCGTGGGAGAGGGCAGGGTGAGGGGGCAGAAAATGCGTCAGTTATTTCTCGAACGGTGCTTAGCTCTTGGTGAAATCGGCGGACGAGGCCAACAGTTTGTCGATGATGCAACGCGGTGCGCCGATATCCAACACGTGAACGTCGCCCAGATAGGCTTTGGCCGCTGCAGCATCGAATCCCGCCTTCGACGCCACGAAGGTGCAGGTATGATCTGCTCGGAACGTATTGCTGGCGGGCGATCCTGCATCGCAGTCCATACCGCTAGGCATGTCGACGGCCAATCGGCGAGCCGGGAATTGGTTCAGGTGGGGGATCAGTTGATCGAGTGGCGATCGGGGTTCGCCGGAAGCTCCGGTCCCCAGCAAGGCATCGACGATCCAGTCCGCACCCTGCAGGACACCGTCCACCGTCGGGCGATCCCACGAAGACAGCAGGGTCATGGGAATGTCGCAGCGTTGCACGATGCGGAAATTCGCCTCGGCATCCCCTCGCAATCGATCGGGAACGCCGACCAGCAAAATGCGTGGTTCGAAGCCCCGCAACTGAAGATGACGAGCGATCACAAACCCATCGCCTCCGTTGTTGCCTGGCCCGCAGCAGATCGCCACGGGACCGCCGATCCCCAGCGACTGGAGGAGATCCACACAACCGCGACCGGCGTTTTCCATCAACACCATTCCGGGGATTTCATATTCTTCGATCGCGATCCGATCGACCTGTCGAACTTGTTCGCGTGTCAGTCGAATCGCAGCCAGCGATTGAAACCCATTCATCCTTCGGCCTCCTGCGGTAAAATTGCCTATCGCAAAGCCAGATGCTCCGCTAAAATACTGACGAAGATTCTGACCATAGATTTGATCATGGAGTTCTCTCATCATGCCTTTGTACGAGTATAGTTGCAACCAGTGCCATAGCGAATTCGAGTTACTGATTCGAGGCGATCATCAGCCACAGTGCCCTGAATGTGGCAGTCAGCGGCTGGAAAAGCAGTTAAGCGTCCCGGCCGCTCATATGGCCAGCAGCGATTCTCTGCCGATGTGTCCCAGCCCCGCAGCCGGCACTTGCGGCCTGCCGCAATGCGGCTCGGGCGGTTGCGCCTTCGGTGGCTGATCCTGGCCTGCCTCCCTACTTGGGCGGTTGACTTGCAGGAACCGGCAGTGGTACGATGCGCGTTTGGTGGTTGCGTGCTCGGTCCGGCATCGGATTTCGTGGGCGATGCCCCTCTGAGCCCGCTTTTCGCATCGCTGCCGCAGGCGGCGATCTAGCATCGATGGAAAGGGGTGTTCGATGACCGACCGCAAGACGAATCGTCGCGAGTTCATCGAGGCGGTGGGCGCTGTAGGCGCCACGTCGGCTCTGCTTGGCAATAGCAGTGCTTTGGGAAATGTTTCGGCCGCTGCTTCACAACAACTGGCGATCGACGGCGGAACGCCCGTGCGATCCGGCATGTTGGGATCGGGGCCGTATGGAACCATGTTCTACGACGAAGTCGAGGAACAGGAACTGTTGGCCGTCTTGCGTTCGCGGTCCCCGTTCCGACGAGCCGGTGGCAAGGTCGTCCAGTTCGAACGAGATTACGCATCGCACATCGGCGCGAAATTCGCGCTGGCCGTCACATCGGGGACCACCGCCCTGTACACGGCCATGGCGGCTTTGGAAGTGGGACCGGGCGACGAGGTGATCCTGCCCGCCTGGAACTGGTACGCCGACTATGACGTGATCGTGTTGGCCGGCGCGCTGCCGGTGTTTGCCGAGATCGATGATTCGTTCAACATCGACCCGGCGGATATCGAGCGGCACATCACGCCGCGGACCAAGGCCATCATTGCGGCTCATCTGGAAGGCTGTCCTTGCGACATGGATGCGATCATGGCGGTCGCTCGGAAGCACGATCTGCGAGTTCTGGAAGATTGTGCGCAATGTGCCGGCGGCCAATACCAGGGGAAATACGTCGGCACGATCGGCGATATCGGCATCAACAGTTTTCAGTTGAGCAAGACGATCACCTCCGGCGAGGGCGGGGCCGTCACGACAAACGACCCCATCCTGTACGAACGCGCGGTACGATTCCACGATGTGGGGGTCACCGGCCGAGCGTACAACGATTCGATCGGCAGCGGCGTGCTGGCCAGTTTTGCCTCGTGCAACTTCCGCATGAACGAGTTCACGGCGGCCGTGCTGTGCGGCCAGCTCCGAAAACTCGAAACGATCTGTTCCGCGTTGCGCGTCAACGCCAAGAAGGTTCGCGAGGGCATCGCAGACCTGCCCGACCTAAAGCTGCGTCGATCGGGCGACATCGAGGGCGATCTGGGGATGCGAGTCTTCTTGGATTGGAGCGATCGGGACCGCCGTGATCGGTTCCTGCGCGCGGTTCGAGCCGAAGGGATCTCGGCCAACGGACCGGCCGGGTCCGTGATCTTGCCGGTCAGCTCGCGGATCGCCAATAAATCCACGGTCCATCCCGATTGGCCGTCGTTCAATACACCCGAGGGCAAAGCGATCCGCTACGGCGCCGAATGCTGTCCGCGGACGATCGACATCATCAACCGTTACGGCGGCGTGACCATCGGACCTGGGTACACCGAGCAGGATGTGGACGATGTGACCGCCGCGATCCGCAAGGTTTACCTGGCGATGCACACGGCATAGACCGTCGTGCGATCGGCATCATCGCCATCAGATTTTTGATACCGGACTGACACGGGAGGATCTTCGAACATGTCTAACGTACCCAACATCAATCGGCGGCAGTTCGTCGCAGGCTCATCCGGGTTGCTGATGGCCGGCGCGGTCCATGCTTCTCAGGCAGCAGCAGCCCAGCCGGAGGGCTCGAATCTGGCCATCCATGGCGGCGACAAAGCCGTCCAGCAGTCGGTGTCCTACACGCCTCGCTGGGGCGATCCCGAACGGGAGCAGTTGGAAGCAATGCTGCGTCAGAATACGTTGTTCTACTGGGGCGGACCGCAGACCAAGCTGTTGATCGAGCGGTTTCGCGAGCACTGCCCGCTGGAGTACGTCCACACGTGCTCGTCCGGCACCGCGGCGATTCATATCGCCGTCGCTGCGGCGGGCATCGGTCTGGGCGATGAAGTCATCACCTCGCCGATCACCGATATCGGCACCGTGATCGGCGTGCTGTACCAAGGAGCGGTACCGGTCTTTGCGGACGTCGGAGCCGGGCACTGTAACCTGGACATCCAGGACGTGCGGCGGAGGATCACGCCCAAGACGAAAGCCATCATCCCCGTCCACCTGACGGGCAATCCCTGCGATATGGACGCGATCATGGCGATCGCCGAAGAACACGATCTGATCGTCATCGAGGACTGCTGCCAGGCCTGGGGGGCCAGATCGCGAGGGCGACCGATCGGAACCGTGGGGCATTTCGCTTGTTTTTCGCTGCAGAATTCCAAGCACGTCACCTGCGGCGATGGCGGGGTCGTGGCCAGTGGCGATGAGCGGTTTGGAACGCTGCTGCAGCGTTTCGGCGACAAAGGAGCCGCTCGAGGCGTCACACGCGAAGGTGGCGGGTTCCGTGCGTTTGCGACCAATTATCGGATGAGCGAGCCGCAAGCGGCCGTGGTGGCTGGCCAATTGACGCGTCTGGAACAGATCGCTGCCCAACGCGCCCGGCTGGGCAATCTGTTGACCGAGCACATCGCGGATATTCCCGGCATCGTCCCCCACGAAGTGCACCCGGAAGATCGAGCCGTGTACTGGTTCTACATGTTCCGCGTCCACCCGGATGCCTTCCGGATCAACCGGGATGATTTCGCCAGAACGCTGCGAGCCGAGGGGGCTCCGGCGTCGGGCGGCTATATCGGGGTGCCGTTGTACGGCGAACCCGTCTTCCGGGAACACGGCTTCATCGCCGGCCGATGGCCCGTCAAGGAATTCGGGCTGACCGAGATGGATTTCTCCAAGCATCAGTGCGCGGAAGCGGAGGCCATCTTGGCGGACATGATCCGGGTGACGATCAATGAGAATATGACCGAAGAGTACATCCTGCAGGTCGCCCAGTCGATCCGCAAGGTCGCAGAACACTTCGCGGTTTGAACGACGAACAGCAGATGCGGGGCGACCAGCCCGTCGTCTCGTTTCCCTTCGTATGAACTTGAAAGGATCGAAAGATGGAAAGCAAATCCTGGAATCGGCGACAGTTCGTCGCCGCCACATCCGCCGGATCGTTGGCTGCCGTCGCCGCACCCGCCGTGACCGCTCCGGCCGCCGCGCACCGTACGGCCAGCAAGTTGGCGGTACGCGGTGGTACGCCCCTACGCACCCAAGGATTCCCCGGCTGGCCGGTCTGGGATCCGCAACGCGACGAACAACTGGTGCTGTCCGTGCTGCGCAGTGGTGTTTGGTCTCGAGCCAAGGTCGTGTCGCAGTTCGAACAGCAGTATGCCGAGTTGCTGGGTGCGAAACGCTGCCTGGCGACCACCCATGGAACCACCGCGCTGATCACGGCACTGAATGCCTTGGATATCGGCGTGGGCGACGAGGTCCTGGTGGGGCCCTATACGTTCGTGGCTTCGATCAGCGTGATCTTCCTGGCGGGCGCGCTGCCGATCATGGTCGATACGGACCCGGAGACCTTCCTGGTCAACCCCGACAAGCTGGAAGAGAAGATCACGCCCAACACGCGAGCCATCCTGCCGGTACATATCTACGGCTTGCCCTGCGATATGACCAGGATCAACGCGATTGCCAAAAAGCATGATCTGCTGGTCGTCGAAGACGCCTGCCAGGCTTGGTTGGCAGAGATCGGCGGGAAAAAGTGCGGCACGCTGGGCGATCTGGGGTGCTTCAGCTTCCAGAATTCCAAGCACCTGACCTGCGGCGAGGGCGGTGCCATCACGGGCGACGATGATCGGGTGATGGACCGAGCCGTGTCGTATCATGATTTCGGACGCGGTGGACCTCACCTGGGCTCGAAATGCCGGATGACCGAATTCCAGGCGGCCATCCTGTTGGCTCAGATGCAACGGTTGGAAGAGCAGACTCAGCGGCGTTGGGAAAACGCCACGTACCTGACGTCCAAACTGCAGGGGATTCCCGGGATCTACCCGCACCGGTTGTACCAGGGCGTCGATCGGGCCGCTTATCATCTGTACCCAATGCGCTATGTGGCGGCCGAATTCAACGGCGTTCCGCGCGATCGATTCCTGACGGCGTTGCGAGCCGAGGGCATCCCGTGCACGGGCGGCTACGGGCGGCTGAACAAGGCACCGTTCATGGAACATACGCTCAGCTCGCGAAACTTCACGCGAATGTACTCCCCACAACAGTTGGACCACTGCCGGGCGCAGATCGAATGCCCCGATAACGATCGACTGTGCAGCGAGGCGGTATGTTTCAGCCAACGAGTCCTGCTGGGGACCAAGGAGGACATGGATGACATCGCCAAGGCGATCATCAAGATCGTCGAGAATCGCGAGCAGTTGGTTTAGACGAGTCGCTTGTTTGCGGCGTAGGCCCTGGCGTGATAGATAGCTGCACTTTAGGCGATCAAATGGCGAGGTCAAGCAGCGTCTGAAAGAGCCTGTGAAATTTGCAGTTGTCTGGGGGCCCAGGCAGCGCGGCCAGGAATTTTTTTTTCCAGCATTCAACAGCATAACTCCACCAACGTGAACACCCACTGGTTCAGATGCCAACAGCCAATGTTCGACCACACGTTCCGGACCTGTTGTTGACCTG
>SKVE01000083.1 GCA_007129635.1 Planctomycetaceae bacterium | reverse complement strand
GATGATCCAGTGGTGCCCGCCGTGGGTCGAGACCGCGCCCACGCCCGAGCGGGGAAAACCGTTGCCGGCGTGCTCGAACGTCAGCCCCCGCAGGGCAACGTACCCGATGCCACGCTGCTGAGGCACGAACAACTGCTGATGGACGGTGACCTCGATGCGGCTCGTGTTGGGGTTTCGGCTTCGGCCGGTGGCCTCGTCACGGCGGGGATGGACGTGCAGGCGGACGCTTGCCTCCCGAGGCTCGACCCAGTAGGAACCGGGCACCCGGGGCAGATCCTCGTACGTGGAGAGCTGTACCAGGCGGATACCGTCCTGGAAGACAAGCCCCCGCGGCAGCGTATAGGGGAGCCGGCCCGCCCACGAGGCCGCCCAAGGCATGATGGCAATGTCCTGCTCGCTGGCCAGCGGCGTACGGAAGGGATTGCCCGCACTGGGAAGTCCCCCCGCCTGCACACCGGCTCTCAAGGGGAAGGGAGGCGTCTCCTCGGGGTTGGCGCCCTCGAACAGGGCGTCGGCGAGGTCGGTCATCCAGAGGGTCTTCGACGTCTGCTCGCCGTTGCGGCGGGATTCGACCCACGTTCCCTCGAAGACCACCGAGCCAGAGATGATGACCTCCTGGCCGTCGGCTGCTTCGAAGGCGATCATACGGTCCGGCCCTTTACCACCCCGCGGCGGCCGCACGCTCTCGCGGTACCGCCCCTGGTGAATGACCACTTTCTCGCCCAATTGCACCAACTCGGCCGCGCGCTGGATGGTCTTCAGCGGCCGCTCGGCGGTGCCGTCGTTGATATCTGCCGCGTTCCCGGCGCGGCCGTCGACATAGTAGACCCGCGTATACTCGGTGATGTCGGACCAGGTGGTGAACTCTTCGCCGTTGGGCAGCAGGACCGGCTCGGAGAGCGACTCGGTTACCGGTTCCGGCCAGGGACTGGCCGCCGCCGTGCGCCCGACGAGCGAAGCGTCAGCGAAGGCAGTGATCAGCAGGATCAAGACGGAGGGTACGTTGCGAGTGTGCCGGGCGCGGTTCATCGTCAAAGCTCCTGGCAAGTGCGAGGTAGCGTCTCGAAGGCCATGATCGGGATTCGCCAATCCTCAACGGATGGAATCCCGCCAAAACAGGCGCGTCCCGATTCTCATCATATCACATGACGTCCGTCGTCGTACTGTCATTGGAAACGACCAAGAAAGAGAAAAGGAGAAAAGGAGAAAAGGACAGGCATTTTTCGGTAAGCACCCGGCCAGGAGTTTCTTGTCAATCAAGGTAGCCTTGCTTGGGTGACGCAACGGGGTCGGGAGTCGTTTTCGGGCGACGATCCACCATCTGGAGAGCGGGTGCTTCGGAAACGACTCCCGACCCCACCCGCCGATACTACCAGTTCACGCCTGGCAGGTGACCCCTGAAGGCGTTTACTTCCCGAGTGCCGTCTCGATCGTCTCGATGAACTCGGGGGCGCTGGGGCCGGTGCGCGGGGCGAACCGAGCGACCACGCGACCGTCGCGTCCGATGACGAACTTCTCGAAATTCCAGGTGATGTTCCCGGCGCCCTTCGGGTTGGTGTCCTTTGCCGTCAACTGCTGGTACAGGGGAGAAGCACCGTCACCATTGACCTCGATCTTGGCGAACATGTCGAACGTCACGTTGTAGTTCGTCGAGCAGAATTCACGGATCTCTTCGGCCGTGCCGGGTTCTTGGGCTCCGAACTGATTGCAGGGAAATCCGAGCACTCGCAGGCCCTGCTCTTGATATTTTTCGTGCAATGCTTGCAGGCCCTCGTACTGAGGCGTCAAACCACAGCGACTGGCCACGTTCACAATCAGCAGCACCTTGCCATCGTAGGCTTTGCTCAGATCGACTTCTTTCCCGTCCAACGTCTTCACTGTATGCCCGATGTCCGATCCCATGGCTCCCGCCCCCAACAGACTCACTAGAAACCCGACCGCAAGAAAGTTACACCTTGCCATCACAACCAATCTCCCTTCATGTCTTTTTTTGAGTTATCCAAAACGTTTTAGCTCGGACAGTTATAGGGAGTTGCCTACCGGGCGGGAAGCCTAAGACGGTGAAATTCGCGATCCCAGCGTTTGAGCGATGGTTCGCGGTAGCTGAGCCGATTCGACACGTTCCAGGGATTCGGGCAGCGGGATCGACCAATTGGGCCATTGATCGATGGTACCCGGCATATTCGGCCGCTCTTCAACGGCCGCCAGGTCCTCCAGGTTGGCCACCAACACTGCCGACGGCGATGCGGCCATCGCCTTGTAAGCCCCTTCGATCGCTTGTTCGACGGTTGCGTGGTCGTCCAAGCCGGCTGCCTGTTTCAACCGTTGCCGCACCTGCTGGTACCCATCCTGACTGGGCCTGAGTCCGATTTGCTGTTGCGCGTGGAAATCGGCGCCGCTCCACAATCCAGCCACGGTGGGCAGATCGTGCGTGGTGATCGCGGCCATCGTCAGCGGCGGGTAATCCTGCGGCGATTGCTCCTCGAACCACATCAGCCGATAGGACAGCATCCGGTTCTCTTGCAAACGCTGCCGCACATGAGGCTCGACGGTGCCCAAGTCTTCCCCGGCGATCCAAGCGCCAGCCCGGTGACTTTCGACGGCCACCACCGCCAGCAGTTCATCGGCCGGGTATCGCACGTAGGTACCCGAGTCCGCAGGAAAACCTTCCGGGATCCAGAACAGACGAAACAGGCCCATCACATGATCGATCCGCAGTCCTCCGGCATGCCGCAAGGCGGCTCGGATCGTTTGGATGAACGGCCGGAACCCGGATTGTTTCAGCCGGTGAGGAATGAACGGCGGCAAGCACCAATTCTGACCGTCCGCATTGAAGAGATCGGGCGGTGCTCCCACGGTCGCGCCCTGGGCAAGCACATCCTGCCATTGCCAAGCGTCCGCACCGCCCGGATCGACACCGATGGGCAGATCCTGAACCAGCGGCAGGTCGGTCGAAGCATCGGACAATTGCTGATCCAGCAGCCATTGCAGCCAAGCATAGAACCGAATCCGATCCTCGTGGGCCGTCGCGAATCGACCCACGGCCGCCGAAGCCGGGTCTCGAAACTCGGCCGGCCAAACTCGCCAGTCGCCTTTATAGTGCTCGGCCAACGCACAGTAGGTGCTGAAGACCTGCAGATCCTGCCCCTGCTGCGTCTGATACGCTTGGAAGCCCGAATCCGCGCCGACCAGCTCCCAGATCCGCTGCAACGCCTGCATCTTGCAGGCGAAAACGCGGTCGCGGTCCAATCGCGTCGCTCGGTTCAGCGACCGAGCATCAACGGCCACGGCTTCGATCTCCTGGGCGATCCGATCAGCACCGGGAACTCGTGGAACACACAGATACAGGGGATTTCTGAACCTGCGACTGGAGGGGAAGTAGGGGCTGGCCTGCTGCGGGATGATCGGCGCCGCGGCCGACAGCGGATTGATCAGCAGCGCGCCGGCTCCCAATTCTCGAGCCCAGCGGGCCAGTCGCTTCAGGTCAGCCAGATCGCCGATTCCCCAACTGGATTCGTAGCGCGCCGCATACAATTGGACGGCCAGTCCCCAGATCCGCAGCGCGGGATCGAAATGGCAGGTTGCCGGCCGCTGGATTACCAGCGTTTTGACTTCCTGATCGCCGTGCTGCAGCCAGTGATAGCCGACGGGCAGATCGGGGGGTAAACTCTGGTCGATCCACCGGGATGTACCATCCTCTAGCTCCAGTTCGCCGGCTACGTCTACTTGTGTTGTCTCGCCGTGCCATCCGATGTGGACCTCAACCGTCGATACCTGCTTCGTGTCTTCCAAATCGACCCGCATCGCAGCCCGCAACGCGTTGATCGTCTCTGCCGAAGCGGCGTGCCAGTTCCCGAACATATCATGGAATCCGGGATGGATTCCCCACCTTTGTAGATTGTCGTCCATAGCCTTTCTCGCAGGAATCCAGTTGACATTGCATGTGCGCATTGGAAGTCCCAAACCCAAACAGGGATAGGGGGGCAACCGCCACGAAGTCACCATCGCGAAGTTTTGCCAAAAAGTAGCCCCAACAGGGGGCAGTAGTCGGATAGTCGGCAAAATCGTTGAAGTTCGTATCGTTCCGTCTCCGAATGATGTTGACGAAGAACGATTCGAATCACGGCCCCTGGTCTGGATAGGGGTGCGTCAGGGGGGTGAGGAGTTTGTATGATGGTGCCTGAAGCAAGGGAGCATCGAGAGGTCCGGCACAAGGGGGGGGCGACGGCCTTGTGCGAGACGGTGCAGCTTTTGGCGCAGTGCCATCGGCAGCTAAGAAGATTACTCTCCGATCGGCTGGTTGTGCTGGGGCTGAACGACACCGAGTTCATGGTGTTGTGGCTCTGTCAGCAGGCCGAACCGCAGGGGTGGGTCCAGCGGGATCTGGCCGCCGCTCTCGGTATTTCGCCGCCGCAGATCAGCAGTTTGGTGGAACGGCTACGCCAGCAAGGCTGGTTGACCAGCCGGCGTTGCCAGTTGGATCGCCGTCGTCAGGTGTGGGGGATCGAGCCCGAGGGAAGCCGGTTGTTGGCGCGGATCGGCGATGACCTGCAGGACTTGACGGCTTCGCTGGATCGTTCCTTTTCGAACAGGCAGCAAACCGAGTTGACCACGTTGCTTCGCGAGTTGGCCGGATGGGGTGCGGCATGCCCGGCGTCGGCCGTGAAGTCCAGCGCGGACGCCGCCGAGTCATCGCCGTTGCGTCTTTATCGGCCGGATCGTCCGCCCCAGAAACAAGATGAACATCGCGAGGAGATGCATGATGCCATTGCCATGCGCAAGACAGGCTGAGGGGATGCGGCGATCGTGTGGGTGCTGGCTGTTGCT
The DNA here is from genome assembly GCA_007129635.1 of Planctomycetaceae bacterium. Lineage (GTDB taxonomy): Bacteria > Planctomycetota > Planctomycetia > Pirellulales > Pirellulaceae > SKKK01. Next base: position 3,109 of record SKVE01000083.1, on the reverse strand, counting down.
GCTGGCGATTCCCTGGTTAGTGGGGTGTCCGCGCGCCTTCTACCGCAATCAGGCGGATTCGGAAGCCTACGCCATCATCGAGGAGAAGAACACGCACCCGCATTGGCAGATGCCGGATTACTCCATCGCGATCGATCCTCGATCGCGGATGTTCAATCCATACGATCCGGACCGAGAGCCGATGCCCCAGGACGATCCCGCCTCTCACGAGTTCATGCTGAGGGTGGACGGAAAACGCGGATACGCCCACTGGATGGCCAATGGCCAGATCAGTGACGTCCAGAATCCGCAATGGCACATCCATTTGCCCTTGGACGAAAACGGCGTGCTGGTGTTGGACGCCCGCCGTGCGGTGCAGATGGCGCTGCTGCATTCGGACAACTATCAGCGACAATTGGAGACCTTATACCTGTCTGCTTTGGATGTCAGTTTCGAACGATTTCGGTTCGATACGCAGTTTTTTGGCAACTACAGCACGCACTATCGTTCCGATGGTCCGTTGCGCAATCCGATAGCCGGCCCGCAGAGCGTCTTGGCGTTGGAAGGTTTACCTGTGTTGCAAGCGCGTCGGGCCTTTGCGACGGGTTCCGAGATGGTTGTGGGGTTTGCCAATTCGTTAGTTTGGCAGTTTTCCGGCCCCAACGACTACAGCACCAGCACCGTGTTGGACTTTACCCTCCTGCAGCCCCTGCTGCGTCGAGCCGGACGCGATCGGGTGCTGGAACGTCTGACGCTGTCGGAACGAACGCTGTTGGCCAACGTGCGTCAGATGGAGCGATATCGCCGCGCCTTTTACGTTGAGGTCTTGACCGGCCGCGGAGCCGGGACGGGTGCGTCGCGGCAGGGAGGTGTCTTCGGTGCGGGCCTGGAGGGCTTCACGGGCTTGGGCAGCAGCGCGTTTGTCCGGCTGGGAACCGGGGGGACGGGACCGACGGCTGGGACCGGGGGCGTCCAGGCCGGCGGATTCATGGGTCTGCTGCAATCGGAACAAGAGATCCGTAACCAGCGAGACAACTTGAACGCGCTACGTTCCAACTACTTCCGCCTGATGGCTAATCTGCGGGAGTTGATGACGACGATTCCCGAGCAGAGCGAGAGCATCGTTCGCCAGCGGTTGCAGGTCGCCCAAGCCCGCACGGCCATGCTGAATGCCGAGAGCCGTCTGATCAACTCGAAAGTGGCCTACCAGAGTCAACTGGACGCATTCAAGATCTCGCTGAGCCTGCCACCCGATCTGTGCGTTCGCATCGAGGATCCCATGCTGGAACGAGTCAGTCTGATCGATCCGCAGATCCGGCCGATCCAGGACCGCGTCAGCGACTTGCAACAACGGGTCGGCGACGTGATCCTGGAACTATTGCCCGCGCCGGGGCAGGCGATGATCTGGGACGATGCGAAGCATCTGCGGCTGTTGGAGCTGCGTGATTTGCTGGACGAGATCCGCGAGATCCGTCAGTCGATGCTGGTCGGCGAAGACGCTCAGATCCGCCGCATCTTGGCCGACGGGATGAAGCTGGCACGCAAACTAAGCGAGGTGCTGGAAGCTCGATACGCAGAAGCCACCGGTCCCAACGGCGATGAAGCGGCCGCCGCCGCTGCCCAATGGGACCAGGAACTGCTGGACAGAATCCTGCAACAGATTTCCGTCAGCGATGATTGGCTGTATCGTCTGAGCGGGTACCATCGTTGGCGGGATGCGCTGGGCGACGTGGAACGCGCCGAACAGCAACTGACCGCCGAGGGGCTGATCGAACTGGAATGGATGCGCACCGATACCAATCCTATCACTCGCCAACTGTATCGGCGATATCAAGCGGACATAACCGAATTAAGGCAAGTGGAACTGGAGCAGCGTCAGCCGATCATCCAGCGGATGCGCGAGGCTTTTGCTACCGAACGTCAGATTTTTTCCGACCAACTGGCGGAGATCTTGGATCGCGATCCCTGGCTGGTGGACCTGGATCGCTGGCGATATTCGCCGGACGATGTCGAGGTGCTGACGGATCAGCCGCTACAGATCCAGTTGAGACGGCTGAAACGTCTGTTCGCTCAATTCATCGACACGATGATCGACGTGCCCGGCAAACTGAACGAATTGCCCGAAAAGGTCGATGACTACCAGCGGCGGATCGATCGGTTGATCGTCGATGGTCCCGATCTGACACCGGAGCAATTCGTCGAGCGGTTCCGCCAGGACATCTCGCCCGACATCCCCCAGGAACTGGTCGAGCTGTCCGAAAACGTGCTGCTGTTATCTCTGATGCAAGCTCGAGATCGAGCCGAAACGGTATCTTTGGTCGACGTCGACCTGCATCCGGCCATGGCCCTGGAGATCGCCCGGGCCAACCGACGCGACTGGATGAACCGCCGCGCGGTGCTGGTCGATACCTGGCGATTGATCGAGTTCAACGCGGATAATCTGGAGAGCAGTCTGGATGTCGTGTTCAGCGGAGATATCCGCAATCGCGATCGAAACAACCCGTTCAGCCTGGATTCGTCAACCGGTACGTTGCGAGTCGGTTTGCGTTTCGATACGCCGCTGATCCGGCTGTCCGAACGCAATACCTACCGTCAGGCGCTGATCGAATACCAACAGGCTCGACGGGGTTACTACCAGTTCGAGGATGCGATCAACCGCAATCTGCGCGATACGTTGCGAACGGTGAAACTGAATCAACAGAACTTCGAGATCCGGCGCGAGGCCGTGCGGGCCGCCGATCTGCAGATCGAATTGAACGAGGATATCCGCAGATTGCAGGAGGCCAGCCGGCAACCGACCGGCCCGACGGCCGCTCGCGACGCGGTCAGCGCGTTGTCCGATCTGCTGCAAGCCCAGAACGATTTTCTAAGCGTCTGGGTCACTTATGAACTGCTGCGAAAGACGCTGGACCTGGACCTAGGCACGATGCAACTGGATCCCGATGGCGTCTGGGTCGACCCCGGACCGATCGGACCAGCCACCGGATACGTCGGGGTCCAGGTCGATTTGGACGATCCGTTCTGGCCCGGCCCAGCGGCGTTGCCCATCGGTTCGCAAATGCCCGCCTGGTGCCAGGAGGACGTTTGGGGCGACTAGCCGTCGTGAATTGTCGTCAACCGCCCGCACTAG
>SKVE01000516.1 GCA_007129635.1 Planctomycetaceae bacterium | reverse complement strand
TTCGCGTGCAATGCGCGAGTTCGACTGAGGTGCGGTGCCGGGTATCCCGTAAGTATCCGGCCAGGAGGGCGTGCCCGGACGTGCATGGCAATGCGTTCGTCCTATCAGGTTTCGGGGGCATCAACCAAAGGACTCCGAATCGCCCATTTTCCTATGCTTTGACATTTCGCGATGTTGCTCCGCAGGAGGGACCGGTGGGAGCAGGTCGTGGTCAGGACAACAGGATTTCCGCGTGCAAGAGACTTAATCAGGGAGGCAACTCATGCGACGTATTGGTGTAGCAATGGCGATGCTCAGCATCGTCTTGGTGGCGGCTTCGTGGGCGATGGCCAACGATAGGGAGATCGCCCGAGAGATTTCGAACAAACTGGAAACGGAGAAGGAGCTAGGGCGGCTGCAAGGATTCGATATCCACCTGCAAATCGCCGATGGAAACGTGACGCTGCAAGGCTCCGTCGCGTCCCGCAAGCAGCAGGAGCTGGTCCTGGATGCGACTCGCCAAGTTCGGGGAGTCGTCGAAGTGATCAACGAATTGGAGATCCAGCCGATAGATAACGATCGGGACTGTGAGATCGCCGACGAGATCGCGGACGTACTGTCGGAACACAAGCGGTCCGGCCGTCTGCGAGGCTTTCGTATCAAAATCGAGGTGGTCGATGGTGTGGTGACCATGGACGGCGAGGTCGCCAACGAAGGCCAGATGAACTTGGCCCTGAAATCAGCTCATAGCGTTCCAGGGGTCCGCGACATCATTAACAACCTGAGCGATCGCAGCGCGGCAGAACCAGCCGAAACGCCGGAGATTCCCGGATTGGCTCGCCAGCCGATCAACCAAGTGGCTGAAGCTCCCCATCGCATCGCCGCAGAGGCGGAACCTGTGAGCGAATCGGCTGCCGAAGGCGTGGAAAACGCGTTGTATCACAGCGATGCCCAAGACCTAGCAGCGTTGGATGATCGAATCGGCCAGGAACTGATGAAGCGTCTGCAGTTGGCCAAAGAAGAGGGACAATTGAGGGGCTTTGGAATCGGCGTGCATGTCCTGGACGGCGAAGTGGTGCTGAGCGGCCGGGTTTCGTCCAATGAACAGCATCAGACAGCCATCGACATCGCCCGCTATATTCCAGGGGTGAAGCGAGTCGTCAACGACCTGGCGATCGTCGAAAGGTCGGAAACGGAACAGTTGACGAGTGCCCGAACGTTGATGAACGAAGGCATGAGCCAGACCGTTGCTAATGACACGGAAATCAGCCACGCGGCCCCGACGCAACTGGATGCCCAATCGCGGCAGATCGCCCAGGAATTGATCGCTCGGCTCGAGCAGCAAGATGCCATGGGCCGGCTGCAAGGTTGCGACTTTGACGTGCGAGTCGAGCAGGCCGTCGTGATGCTCAGCGGCTCGGTCGCATTGCCCCAGCAGTATCAACTGCTGCTCGATCTGGCTCATCGAGTTCCCGGAGTCCGGCAGGTTTCGGCGGATCTCCATGTTCTTTCCGACCCGACGGGCGGCGTCGCGATCTCACCCGCATCGGTCCAAATACCCATCGCCTACTCGCAGGGGCACATGATGGCCGAGCCGATGGCGAGGATCGACCAGACGCCTCGTCCGATCGGTGCGGCGAGAATGGCGGCCTACGCAGGCGGAGCCGTGTTGGCAGCGCCCATGATGGCTGTTAACCACATGAGCGGCGGCGGGGTTCCGGCCCATCTGCCCGGGGGCGGTCACGCGGCGGTACCGGCTCGATACGACCACCCGAACCTGCCCGGACACGCTTGGCCAAGCTACGCGGCCTACCCGAACTATGCAGCCGTGACCTATCCCAAGCAGTATTCGCCCACCGCTTGGCCCTACATCGGACCATTTTATCCCTACCCGCAGGTGCCTCTTGGATGGCGTAAGGTGACCTTGCAATGGAAAGATGGTTGGTGGCAGTTGAACTTCAATAGCAAGTAGTGATGCCCGAGAAGGACCTCTGACCTGACCCAACGCCTCTGGCGAGCTGCCGCTTGCCAGAGGCGTTTTTTTTGGGACGCTTCGGGGTACGAATCGTTCGGGCTAGCATCTCTGGGCCGGACAACCGGGATTTCCGGAAACGTCGGAAAAATCCGCAAGTTCTGCCAGGTGGAACACGATACTTAAAGTCAGACGAAAGCTTCTGAATATCAAGGGTATTGTCCATGTCCAAAAAGACGCCCCCCCTCGCGTTCGGTTTACTGATGGCCTTCATCAGCTTGAGCAACACCGGTTGTGTTAATCTCACCCACGGCAATTCGCTGGGGCTTCTGGCGATTCCGATCCCGGTGAGCCCCTACTTCCAGAAGATGCAGGAAGATCGATTTTGGGAAAACGAGCGTTACAATAACGTGCCGATCCTGGATCCGATCGTGGCTGGAGGTCCGACCACGGCGTTGGATGAACCGAGCGACGACGAGGTCATGCGGGCGTTCGAACGGGCCAATCCGGTCCAGGGCGGTCTGCCCTTGTTGCACGAGATCCAGCGGAATAACGTGCGGATCGTCAAGGAAAAGATCGCCGATTACATCGATCCCCCGCGTGTCTATCCGCTGATCGGTCCCGCCCAGTTGCATCACGCTCATTACAAGTGCACGATTTACTACACCGAGGTGACTCGAGTCGGTTGGCCCGTGCCCTACACCACTCGGAACGAGGACGCCGTCCAGGTGGTCTACATCGACCACAACCATTTCCATCGGGTTGGAAAGCCCGATTCGGGGATGACCAGCATGTACTGAGCCCACACACGCTTGGCCTCGACGAATCCTCTAGCCGCGTCAGTCATCTGACGCGGCTTTTTTCGTGACCGAGAAAACTTCGTGCTATGATGAAGCGATGCAACAGCGACCGAAAAAAAGGGGTCAGGAGCATTTTGCCGGGAAGCGGCCCCGCGAGTGCTTCGCACAAAGGATTCCTGCCCCCTTTTTCCCGTGGATCTGGGGCATGGCGGCCTTGATCTGGGCTTGGGCGCTGGCACTGCTCAGCACTCGTGAATCGCTGGTCGAATTGTATCTGGTTATCGCCTCGGCGCCCCGTCTTTGGGGGTTTGTGCTGCTGCCGATCGAAAAGCAAGGGGCCATTCTGGGCGCCGGGTTGCTGCTGGCGACGATCGGGATTCGCAGCACCCGAGCGGGCGGGCTTTGTTGGCCGCGGTCGATCCGATGGTTGTTGGCCGCAGCGATCGTCCCGCTGCTGGACGCAGTACGCGTCCTGGGTGGGGTGGTGCCCATCACCTTTCTCGAACCGTTGTATTTCAGCTTCGTGACCGGCATGGCTGTCGGGAATCTGGCTGCCGAGTCGAACGTTCGTCCGTGGTGGCCGACCGATTCGATCCGATGGTTCTGGTTGACGGTCGGCTTGGCTGCCGCTGCCGCCGTCTGGTGGTATTGGGAAGGCCAGCAGGCTTACGCCAATTTTCTCTTGGGATACCACGATTTCGGGCATTTCGCACGCCGGATCATCAACACGTGGGAGGGTCGAGGCTGGCTGTTGGAATCGCCCGGCGTGCCCGCCTACTGGGATCATTTCAATCCAGGCTTGGTGCTTCTGGCGCCGCTGTGGGGCTTGCTGCCCGACGCCCGCCTATTCCTTGGGTTACAGGCGGTCTGCCTGGCATCTCCGGCGCTGTTGGCTTTCGGCATCGCTCGGCGCTACGACTGTGATGCGATGACCTCGGCGATCTGGTCCCTGACGTTCTTGGCATTCCCCTCATTGGGCCTGTTGAACTTGAGCTATTCTTACGGCTGGCACCCAGTCAGCGTCGCTGTGCCGTTGATGTTTCTGGCCGTTGGGGCGTTGTTAATCAGGCAACGCATCCTGGCGTTGGTCGCGATCGTGCTGGCATGCAGCTTCCAGGAATCGGTGATCGTCGTGGCAGGTTGCCTGGCCGCCGCTCTCGCTCTACAGGGTTGGCTGGCGGGCGGCAGGACGAGCGACGGATGGCATGGTGCGTTGGGCCGTCGCATGGGCCACACGCGGCTGACCGAGTGTTTGCCGGTGTGGGGTTGGTGGATGATCTGGGCCGCGATGGTTGTCGCCTTTCTATGGATCGCCAGATACGCTTCGTTCATGGAATTTCAGACGGGACGTTTTTCGCGGCTGGGCGATTCGACTGCGGAGATCGTGTTGTCGCCGTTGCTGCGGCCGATCGCGTTCTGGGGTCGGATGCTGCGCATGGTGTCGCTGTATTTCTTGCTCGGGTTGCTGGTCCCCTGGCATCTGCCGAACGTGGCGCGCGGTTGGCCGGTGCTGTTGGCGATGGTGTTGCCATTGACCGTGCTGTTGGCCTGGGAGCACGGTCCGGCGGCAAGCCTGGCTTTTCAATATGTCTCTGAATCGCTGATCGTTTTGTACCTGGCGGCACTGGGTGGAAGCTGCAGCAGGCCCGCCGATCGAACAGACCAAGCGATGGGGACCACCGACGTTTCGGTTCGGCGACTCGGCGCCATCGCGGCGCTCGCCTCGGCGTTGACCGCGTCCTCGCTGTACGGCAGCCTGCCATGGAGCAGTCCCACGTTGAATCTGATGATCAGCAAGTCGTACGACGTGCCCGGTCAGACCGAACTGACGTATAACCCGCGTGCCATCGGGACCCCCGGCCATGAGATGCTGACATCGATCGTGGCACGGGTGGCACAAGAGCCCGAGGTATCCGTGCTGGCCACGGGTCGCATCGCATCGCATCTGCTGCGAGTCCGGCGTTTGGAATCGGTCGAACAGGCTTTGGTTCGTTGGGATCTGTTGGGTCAGGAGATGGGAGACGATCGCAGCCCCATCGAAGCCTTTGATTGGGTCATCCTGGATCGGTACGAGCGGTTTCAGCAATCGCTGGATCGCACCGACTTGTTGCTGGAAGCAGCACGCCAGGCCGGCTATCGAACCGAGTTAGACCAGGACGGATTGATCGTGCTGCGGCGACCTGAGTTCTAAATGGGTGCGATCCGTTAGGGCCGTGCAGGAACTATCTGTTTTGGGGGTGCGCAGCAGATTCTCCACGACTAAGATTCTGGTATGCAAGCTCGCTTATTCTTTCTGTCTGGAGGTTCATGATGACTGATCGGTTCCGTCGGTTCTCTTTAACGGCTCTCGTGTTCGTCAGCCTTTGCTGGGTGGTACAGGGGGTGGCGATCGCCCAACGGCAAGATCCGGCAGGAGAGGATGCGATCCCACCGGCCCTGACGCATTACATGGGACGCGAGATCGCTCAGACCATGCATTATCGTGGAGCCCCTTGGCTGACGCGCGACAACCGCGAGGAGGAGGAGCGATGTTCGCTGCTGTTGACCAACCTGGGTCTGAAACGGGGCATGACCGTCTGCGATATGGGGTGTGGGAACGGATATTATACGCTGAAGCTGGCTCAAATGGTTGGCCCCGAGGGTCGTGTGCTGGCAGTGGATATCCAGCCTCAGATGTTGACAATGTTAAAGGAACGTGCCGAGCGTGCCGGGTTGGAGAATATCGAACTGATCTTGGGCCAGTTGCATGACCCCAAGTTGCCGCCGGGCGAAGTCGATCTGGTCCTGATGGTGGATGTTTATCACGAATTTTCTCACCCCGAGCACATGTTGGCGGCGATTCGCGAGTCTTTGGCACCGGATGGAGTTGTTGCGTTGACCGAATACCGTGCCGAAGATCCCAATGTGCCGATCCGGCCCTTGCATAAGATGAGCAAGCGTCAGATTATGAAGGAGTTCACGCCCAACGGTTTCAAGCTGGTCAGGGAATTCGACCGGCTGCCTTGGCAACACATGATGTTTTTTCAACGCGAGGATCCCGCACAAGAATGAATGTCTATCCGACGGGTTTGGAACGGTTGGACGGCAGGCAACTGCTGATCCAGTGGAGCGACGGTCGACGCCGTCGATACCGCGTGTCGGAACTCCGCGAGGAGTGTCCCTGCGCCACGTGTCGCGAGCGACGTGGGGCCGAAGAGAAACGGCCGGCGACCCTGCTGCCCGTGCTGTCCGCCCAGGAAGCTCGGCCAGTCGACATTCAGGCCATGAAACCGGTCGGCAACTATGCCTACAACATCGAATTCAACGACGGCCATAACGCGGGTATCTTTACCTTCGAATTGCTGCTGAGCCTGGGGAGCGATGCAGTTGCCGAAGATCAGGAAGTTTGACTGCTACGTCGCTCACACTGCTGGCCAATGCGACCGCGATGTACGATAATCCTTCGCAAGGCGGCTGGGCCGCCAACCGAATTCGAGCTACCGCTCGGTTGGTGTTGGGCCGCTCCCGTTGGTCGCTAACTTCGTGAAAAAGTTAACGATCTGGAGCATTCGTAGTGCAAGGCGGCTGGGCCGCCAACCGAATTCGAGCTACCGCTCGGCTACCACGAAGGAGTTTCAAAATGTCGCACGTATTTCGATCGACCTGTCGACTCTTCTGCCTCATCCCTATTGCATTGGCCGCCTGGATGTCCCCCTCCGGCGAACGCATCGCGTTGAGCCAGGACACTGGGGCGCTTCGCGCTGGTGCGGCTGCAGTCGATATTTCGCCAAAACAGTTCCCCGTGAATATGCCGGGCGGTTTCAGTGCGAACATGGCAGAAAATGTCCATGATCCGTTGTTTGCTCGGGCGTTGGTGCTGGCCGACGATCAAACGGAGTTGGCCTTGGTTGTGGTGGACAACCTGGGCATCGCTCGTCAGGTGGCTGATGAAGCTCGAGCGATCATCGTCGATCGTTGCGGCATCCCGCCCCATCGCGTGATGGTTTCGGCCACGCATACGCACAGTGCCCCGGCGGCGAACGTCCAGGAAGGCCCCGAAGCATCCGTGGCCTATCGAACCCAGGTGATCGAAGGCATCGCCGAAGCGGTCGTCCAGGCGCACCAGGCCCTGCGCCCGGCAGCCGTCGGTGCTGCCGTGCATCCCTTGCCGGACGAGGTGTTTAATCGGCGGTGGTTTTTGAAGCCCGAAAAGATGCCCTTGAATCCGTTCGGCCAAATGGACCAGGTGCGCATGAACCCCGGCACCAGCGCCGACGTGTTGGATCGGCCCGCCGGTCCGACCGATCCGGATGTCACCGTCCTGTCGGTCCAGGACGCTCGAGCCCGTCGCCCCTTGGCCCTCTTGGCCAACTACGCGCTGCACTACGTCGGCGGCACCCCGCGAGGGCAAGTCTCGGCCGATTACTTCGGCGAGTTTGTACGTTTGATGCCTCATCGCCTGCGAGCCGGTGACGATTTCGTCGCGATGCTGGCCAACGGTGCCTCGGGGGACATCAACAACATTCCCTTCCTGGTCACGCGGCCTCCCCGCGCCCCCTATGAACAAATCCGTATCGTCGCCCGGAAAACGGCCGATGCTGCATGGCACGCCTGGCGGGCCATCGACCAGCACCACGCTCAGGTTCCCTTGGGCATGATCCAAAGAGAGATCACCCTGCAGCATCGCCGCCCAACACCGGACCAGATCGAATACGCCAACCAGGTCTTGGCCATCACCGAGGAAGAACAGCGGGCGGAACTCCCGCGCCTAGCCGAAGCCTATGCCCGGCGCACGCTGTCGCTGGCCGAAGCCGAGCCAACGCTGGACATTCACTTGCAAGCGGTGCGAATCGGCGACTTTGCCATCTGTGCGATCCCCTTCGAAACGTTGGTGGAGATCGGCTTGGATCTCAAAGCCCGTAGCCCGTTCTCGCAGACCATGGTGCTGGGGGTTACCAACGGCTACCACGGCTATCTGCCAACTCCAGAGCAGCACGAATTGGGGGGGTACGAAACCTGGTTGGGCACCTGCCGCATCCAGGAAGACGCCTCGGTGATCATCACCGACCATCTGCTGGAGATGCTGGCCGAGTTAACGGCCGCCGACTGAATCGGGCTGTTTCGAAAAAAAACGTGCTCCGAAGTCGCGAGCGTCGGAGAATGAGTGTCCCCGACGCGCCCGCGCCAACGCGCCCGTCCCCCAACGC
>SKVE01000230.1 GCA_007129635.1 Planctomycetaceae bacterium | reverse complement strand
GTCCGCATACTCCAGCAAGGTGCCCGCCGGTGGTTGATAGCGGTTGACTCCCGAGACAATCCCGAACGTGACGGTAGGTTGAAAATCGGTCGCCAGCAGGAACGGGTTGCCGACGGCGAAGCACCAGTCCCCCACGCGGACCTGATCGCTGTCGCCCATCGTGGCGTGGGGAAAGTCGTCGCGGCCCAGCAGTTTGATCAGCGCCACATCACCGGTCGGATCGATGCTGACGATCACGGCATCGTACAGACGGCCATCCGCCATGCTGCACTTCATGTAATCGCCTGCCGGTTTGGTGACGTGAAAGTTGGACAAGGCATAGCCGTCGGGCGTGATGACCACTCCGGATCCGCCCCCCTGCCCCTCGTTGGCAAAAATGCTGACTGCGGACGGTATCGCTCGCTGGATGGCATCGATCCGTTGTTGCTGGGCATCGAGCACCGGTTGGGGAACGTCGATCGCGCCAGCCGGCAGGGCCGTCAACATCGCGACGAGGATTGGCAAGATCACTGTCCCGGACGCCACGATAGCCTCGGTCCATTTCTTCATTTTGTCAGCCTCGCATCGGATAGATTGAGGTGGTCGGCGATATCCATCTGCTCTCCGAAATCCACCAAGATCTTCAAGCGTCGAATCCCCGAGATCTCCAACTCGATCGGGAACGCCTGATCGCGGCCCGTCACCGTCCGGTTGAACAATTCTCGCCCATCGCCCGAGATGACCAGTTCCACGTGCCCGGCATCGCGAACCGCGTCATCGATTCCGACCATCGCGTGAAAGCGTCGAAAGTCTTCGGCCAGACGAAAGGTGATCTCGGTGCGACTGGTCAGCGCCAGCCCGCGACTGTATGTCACTCCGTCCAGCATCATGGGCCCGCCGCTAAACGATTGATCGCGCCGCGGCCCGAACAGCCGATCAAGGCTTTCCTGGGGCAATTGTGACGCCACGAACGAGCGTCGCTGGACGGATTCGGGCTCCAGATCGCTGAGCCATACTGTGTTGCCCGCCGAGAAATCCAGTTTCTTGATTCGTTCCATGGGGAGCGCCACGGAGACGCCTGTCGGCGTCGTCCACCGGACCGTATCGCCATCCAACGTGAAGGATTGAGCCATCCAGCGTGATCCGGAAACATCGATCAACTGGCAAACGCGCGGTGGCAATTGGCGAGCCAAGGGGTGATAGTAGATCAATCCGTCCAACCGCTGACGATTGGCCTCGATGGTTTCGCCATCGAAATCGAAACGGACGACGTCGTCGCTGACGTTCGAGAGGGCTCCCTCCAAAAAATCGAGGCTCTCCTGACGACGGATCACGACCACATCCCCCGCATGCCTGCCGCTGACGATTTCCTGCCACTGGTTGGCCAATTCCGGCGAGGCCGAATGGTCGCGGAAGCGAACCGAGCGGATCGAACGGGTCCGGATCTCCAGTTCCGGGCCGTCGATCAAGCGGAGCTGCGCAACACCGTCCGACACCTGGTAGCGATCGGCCAACAGTTTGGAACCGTCGATCAATTCGATCCAGACGGTCATCAGCGACCCGGTAGCCTCGGCCGGAGCCACCGGGGTGATCTCCCACAGTCTGGACCACGCCAGACGTTCGGGCTGACCGTCCTGCTGAATGAGTACGACATCGTCTTCGACGCCGAACCACCGAGCTTGGAAAGTCGGTCCGGTCAGGGGCCGGATGTGGACATCCACGCCGGTCCCCAGGATCAATCCGATCAGCAATGCATGATTCAGCACCATAAGTTTCCACTCACTGATTTCCGTCTCGTGCCAGTTTCCGAAAGTACTCTTCGATCACTTCGCGATAATGCGATGGCAATCCTTTTGCGATCTGTTGCAGCGCTTCGTGGCGTTCTTTCGGCGGGAGATTTCCCCAGTTGGCTCGTTGCCCCAGTCGGCGCGGATCGACTTCGCCCGGCCCGGTCCCCCCGGCCGGCGTGCTGTCTGGGGCGGGCGTCGGAGCCCCCGCACTGCCGGCCGCTGCCGCCGCTTGCTGCTGCATCTGCTGTTCCAGTTCCTCGATCATCTTGTCCAGCTTGGCAATCACTTCATCTTCCTGCTCGCGGACTCGCGTTCCTGCGCGACCGAACCCCAAACGGCGTTCGATATCGTCCATAAAGCGAGCGATCTCGTCCAGCGAATCCGGTTTCAGCGGCTGGATGTCTGCTTCCATCAACACCGCGACCGTCTCGTAACGCCGCGGGATCTGGCCCCGATGTTCCAACAGACGGCCGATCACCTGCAGGCACTCGTCCCGCTGAAGCATCCGATGATGCCCGACTCCCTGATAGAACAGCAGCGTGGCCGGATCCAGCACCTGTTCCGGTTGAATGTCCCCGATCGTCGCCAGCGATTCATCATACAGGGCATGTTGAGCCAGCCAGCGTCCCAGATACAGACGCAGATGGCTCTGCGCCCACAACGATAGATCGTCCAACTCCAGGACTTCCAAACGAGGCTTGATCCGAGGCCGCCCTGGCGACGTGCCCCATTGGATCACTTCGCGAGCGGTAGGGTGTAGCATGGCGATCGTTTCGACCAGCAGGTCCAGCCGATCCTGATCGAATGCTTCGGCCGCTTCGTCGGACCAAAGCACATCGATGCGGGTCCGAGTCAGTTCGTCTGCGTCTTGTTCCGTTAGCCATTCATCGATCGCTTGTCGGACCTCGGCCCGCGTCGGCTGCTGCCAACTGGCTCGTTTCTCCAAGCTCGGATCCGCTTGTAAGCTCGTCGTCAAGACAGCCAGCATGAGCATGCTGCTCAAACTGCGTCCCGTGATACGAATCGGCATGCCAGTCACCATGGGTTGTTTTCTCCTATCGATTCCTGCCCAACACCAGATCACGAGTGATCTGATAGATGCGCTGTTGCCGTTCTGCCAGTCGTTCTAAAGCATCGATCAGTTCTTGATCGGTAGCTTGGCCCGTAGGATCGTCGATATCGTCCAGCAAACGAGCGTATCGGTTTGTCCGCGTATTGACTCGCATCTGCAACGCACGAATCATCTTCAATTCGGCGATCGCATCCACTAACGGCTGGTCCTGCGGATCGCCCGGAGGCATCTCGGATGGATTCATCCGCTGCTGTTCCATATCCTGCTGGGCCTTCTGAAGCGCCTCGATCATCTCTTCCAGCGAAGCGATGATATCTTCTTCGATGCCCTGCGTCACCAGGCCCACATTGGCCGCATCCAGCCGTTCGGCCACCTGTTGCATGTCATCCCGCATTTGCGAGACCGTTTCGGGAAACGCGATCGACGAACCTTCTTCCTGCAACAAGCTCAAAGCTCGATCCGCTTCGACGACCAGTTTGCGTTGTTGGGTCGCCAGTCGGCTGGCCGGGATGGGAACCCGAGAGTCCTGTTCATCCTGGGGGATCTTGTCCAGCCGGACCGTGTCTTCGTAGATCCGCATCTGAGCCTCCAGCATCTTGCGGAATCGGCCCTCCAGCAGCGCCAGCATTCGTTCGACTTCCTCTTCGCGCAACTGCCGCAGGATGCGTTCCAATTCGGCTTTCGCAGCTTCCAGTTCTTCGCGAGCCTTTTCCTGCTCCTGGACAGCGTCTTCACGCTCGGCCTGCTCCAGCCGCTGTTGGGCCTCGCGCATCCGCTGCTGAGCCGCTTCGATCCGCTGCCGCGCCGGATTCTGCTCTTGTTGCTGTTCAGCCCCGTCTTCGCCGGGTTGCCCCTCGCCTGGTTGGCCTTCCCCCGGTTCACCGTCACCCGGTTCACCATCCCCGGGTTCACCATCAACGGATTCACCATCCCCGGGTTCACCATCGCCGGGTTCACCATCGCCGGGTTCACCATCGCCGGGTTCACCGTCGCCCGGTTCACCATCGCCCGGTTCACCATCACCCGGCTCACCGTCGCCAGGTTCACCGTCGCCAGGTTCACCATCACCAGGTTCACCGTCGCCAGGTTCACCATCGCCGGGTTCACCATCGCCGGGTTCACCATCCCCCGGTTCACCATCCCCGGGCTCACCTTCGCCTGGTTGGCCGTCACCACCTTCCTCGTTTTCGCGAATACGATCGGCCAAGTCTCCCGTGCGTTCGGCGATTTTTCCTTGATCGTCGGCAAGCTGCAGTGGATCCCCCCCGCCTTCGGTGCGGCCCTGGACACTTCGCTGCAACCGCAACAGTCGCTCGACTTCTTTGATGTACTCGCGGAACCGATCCTGATCTCGCTGCAAACGATCCGAGCGGTTTTCGCTCAACAGCAACTCCAGCAGGGCCTTCATCTCACCGTGCACCTCGCGTTGATTCTCCAAGGCACGGTTCAACTGCTCCTGACCGATCAGCCGCACGAGCGAATCCAGCTTGACGGCTGTCAGATTCTCTTTCGATTGCCGCAGCGCGTTGAGCAGCAGCGCGGCACGTTGCGGATTGGTCACCCCTTCGATGCGGGCCATATCATCCAACAGCTTCTCCAGCTTGGCATACCTGTCGGCCACCAGCCCCTGTTGCAGCGTCAATTGGTCGATCGCACTGGGTTCCTTTCTGGCTCCGTCCTGAGCCCCAGCGCGATCGGCGGCCGGACTCATCCAGCCCGACCAGGCCACCAGCACCAAGATTGCCCACCTTGCCTTGTTCACGGCATGTTTCCTTATTGAAGGACTCGACGCAAACCCTGCCGACGTTCGGATTCGGTTCGGTCGATCAGTTCCTGTTGTTCGCGGATCAACTGCCTGACGATCTCCAGCAATTCGTTAAACGTTTCCAATTCCAGCATCTGCTGCAGGATTTCCTCCAACTCCGCCAGGATATCGTTGGTCTGTTGGACGGCCGCCTTTGCTTCCGCCACTGCGACATTCGAGTCGAACTGACGATCATCCATTGCCTGTGCCAGCTTCTTTTCCAACAGCGAGATCCGCCGGTCCAGTTCCGGGAACATCGTATCGGCCACCCACTGCATCGGATCGGCGATCAATTCCTTCAATCGCTGTTTGCGATCCTCGGTATCGATACGATTGTTGATCAGTTCCCCGCGGATTTCGCGGAAGGCGGTGGCAACGCCCACCAGTTCCTGGCCCGATTTTCGACCCTGCTGGAAAGCCTGCTGCGTCCTCAGTAATCTTAGCGATTGCTGGCGTTCGGCAAGTCGTTCGGGGTCCGGGCGTTGCTGGTCCGCATCGTCCGAATCGAGGACATCCCCCGGTTCAACGGTCCGAGAGGGTGAAGCCGATTGCACTCGATTCAGGAAGTCCCGAGCCTGATTCATCTCTTCGACGATTTGCTCGAAACGTCGACGTTGGCCGATTTCGCGGGACTCCAGGATCGCCAGCAGCGCGTCGGGCGTGACGACATCCAACTGATATCGATCGCTGCTGCCCACATTGGGGCCTCCGGTCAGGTCGTGTTTATCCGAGGCCTTTACGGAAAAAATAAGTTTGTCATTTGGCTGCAGCTCCAGAGGTTCTGTTGCTTGGGAACGCAGCGCTCGGAAATCCAATGCCGCATCGACTTGCCCCCCGCTGGTCAGGTCGAAGGGATGCGATTGTTGTAACTTGGTCGGATTGTCCGATTCGGAATTGCCGCGTTGCATCTGGATGTCGAACCAGGTTTGATCGACGGCATAGTCGTCCGAGATGATGCCCTCGACCGGGATGACCACATCGGGCGTCACGGCCGTGCTGATCCCCCGCAGCCTGATATCGACCTGGGGCGGTTGGTCGATCAGGATGGGCACAAAGATGCGATAAGGCCGCTCGGTCATGACGTTGTCCACGTCGACCAGCGTGACGTCCAGCGTCAGGTTTTCGTCCAGCTTGGGCACTCGGTGTTCGAACTGGTAGCGTTGGGCGTCGTCGCCTTGCACATCCAGCGTGATCAATTCTTGGGTATCGGGCTGGTACAGGTCCACGCGCTGCAACGGCTTGTTGGTCAAAACGCGGATCGTCACGTCGGTACCTTGTGGCAGTTGAGTCGCGCCGGTCAGCGTATCGGTGCGAGGCATCCACAACGCCAGCGATTCGTCGACCAAATAGTCCGGAAACACGCAATCCAGTTCCACGTCGACCACCGTCGGGCTGTCGACCACCTGGATTTGGAAATCGCGAACCCGATCGTCGTATCCCAGCACATCGAACGAGACGCTGGACAGGATGCCGCGCAACGGTTTTCCATGGAATGCGTACTGCTGGTAATCGCCCTGCGATCGTCGCAGGCGATTCATGGTGACTCGGCCTCGTTCCCCATCGGTTGTCCTGTAGTACAGCAAGCAGACCTCGGGGATCACTGCCGCGGCCAGGTCCGCCTGGACTCGGAGCCGCACATTCGAACCCTTGGCGACCTTGACCGACTGCTGCTCGTCAAAGCGGATCAAGGGGGTTTCCTGGGTCGATTGCGGAGCATCTTCGGCACCCAGCAGTTCGATGCCGACCACCTCGATCCGCGCGTTGCGGGGCCAGGGATCATCGCTCAGCAAGTAGATGCGGTTGACCCACAATGCCAGCGCCGGCTGATTCAAAACATAGAAAACCAGCAGCGAAGCCAGCAGGGCGGTTGCTACAACGCCGCTGCGCACGAGCGGGACGAAACGGAAGACGCGGCGTAACTGCACGGTCGCCGATTGTTCTCGCGCCTGCTGGGCGGTCTGCAGCAGCATGCGGGGATCGAAAGAATCGGCGTGGCTGGGATCTTCGGTCAATTCGACCGACGTGACCAGACGCTGGTCGAAGTCACGGAACCGCCGTTCCAACAGAAGGGCCAAGCTGCGGTTGGTCAGCGGCATGAGCATGCGGCTCAGTACCCAGCGGTACAGGATCACCGCCAACACGGTGGCGATTACCAAGAGCACCACGACTCGGGCGCCCCGCGGCATCTCGCTGGCTCCGGCTAGCACCGGCAGGTAATCCAATGCCAGGGTGATCCAGAACGTTGCTCCCAGCCAGATCAGGGCCACGCTCAGCCCTTGCAGGCAGACGTAGGCCCGGATGCGCCAGCGCAGACCGGCCAACAAAGATTCGATCTGCGGGTCCAGATGCTTTGTCCGATCAGCCATGGTTTTCTCTCGTGCCCATCGATCCACTTTCCTACGCCAAACGATTTAGACGCCGAATCGTCCATTCAAGTGCCAGGACCCCTGCGATCAACAGCATCAACCACGTCATCAACTGGCGATCGAAGTCCCGATCGGGGGTGCCGGGTAAATAACTGACGAAATCCTGAGGCTCTAACAACTCTGCCAGCGGCGGCTGCTCGCTGGGGTTGCCAGCGAGGGATTCGACGCCCACATAGTAGACGCCGCCCGTCGACATGGCGATGTCGGCTAACACGGCGTCGTTACGCTGCGGATTTTCGACTTCCAACGCCGGAACGCGAGTCCGCACCTCGCGCACCAGCAGCTCATCCAGATCGGCTTGCGGGGGCCGCAGTTCGATGCGGTAATCGCCTTCGGCCACGGCAGTGAACTGGCCGTGAAAACTGCCTTCGCGAACTCCGCCTTCGATGCTCCGCAGCACCAGCGGGGTGCGAGTCCGGTTGGGATGCACCAGGCTGGCGGTGACGTCCGGAATCTGCAGCGGCCGGTTCTGCGTATCGGTCAGCATGGCCTGAACCACCACCGTATCGCCCAACAGGCATCGATCCTTGTCGACCAGCAGGATTCCCCGGTTCGAATCGCGCAGCAGACGGCCTTGCGAGGCCCAACGGATCAACTTGGTGTAGTACCGGTCAAAGTAGGTCTCGTCGATCGAACGGATCCGCCACATCTCGCCACTGGCCTGGAAGAACACGCGCCCGGCTCCGTAAAAGTGGCCAGCCAGATAGATCGGCAGCGTATCGTCGATGGTCGTGTTGGGATCGGAGAACCGTGCGTAGACTCGGGCGCCCGGCTTGGGGTCCTTGACCGCATAGTATCCGTAAACGCCCTCGAATGCCGCCCAAGCGGCCTCGCTATCCAGACGATCGTCCTCCAACCACAAAAAGTCGGCCTCCACACCATCGCGAGTAAAGTCCAACGGCCACGCGTTTTCGCCGCCGAAACGACCGAGTCCCAG
>SKVE01000635.1 GCA_007129635.1 Planctomycetaceae bacterium | reverse complement strand
TAGGACAGGCGGTGACGCACAGTCCGCAACCGATGCATCGGTCCCGATCCAGGATCGCCTTTTTCTCGACGACGCGGATCGCGTCCATCGGGCACCGCTTGGTGCAGACTTGACATCCATGGCACTCGCTGTTGTCCAAGCTGGTCACGAACGGACTCGATACGATGCTGGCCGGCCGAGGATGCCGTTTGAACGAACGCAGCACTCCACAACAACAGCCACAACAGGTGCAGATGAACAACGGATCTTTCGCGTTGTCCGGCTGAAGCACCAGACCCGTTTCGTCAGCTCGATCCAGAATCTCCAGGGTTTCGGTCAAGCTGATCTTCCTTCCCCGGCCGCTCTCTACGACATACTCCGCAGCGGTTCCGAGCGTCAGGCAAGTCTCCTCGGGTTTCTCGCAGCCTCGCCCCAGCGTCCGCATCGCTTGCCGACAGATGCAGTTCGCGACGGCCAGACTGGTGTGCTTGCGCACCAGTTGCTCGCCCAGTTCGTAAGGCATCACCTCGTTGGTCACGTGGATGCTTCGCTGCACGGGGATGGTGCGCATCTGAGGCGCCTTGCGCCAATGTTCGGGTTCGATCACCGCCGGTTCGTAGTCCAGGACATCCTCGACCAGCTCCCGGCTCAGCCGGTTGACTTGTGCTTCCCAGAATCCCACGACAAACTGGAGTGCCATGTAGCGAGGCGGGCCGTGGGTATCCCGGGTGCAGAGGACAAGCCCTTTCCGATCCAGGGCATCCAGATGGGTAGCCGCCTGTGACGCGGGAACTCTCGCACGGCGGGCAACCACGCGAGCCGCCTCGGGAAGGACTGTCAAGTGGATGGCGATTTCTGCTTCGTCGGGCGCAAAGAGGCGTCGAAGAATACGCAGCTCCACGCCGCCTTCGGTTCGTGGAAAACCGCCCGGCAGATCGTCCAGATGCGCGGCCAATCGCTCGTACACGTCAGACACCATGGCGGTCTGCCTCTGCTGGTTGGTTCGTAAGCTGCCCCTCAATTCCGAAAATCCCACTCGTAAATGGTCTTCCCTGATTCTGCGTGGCGATAGTGGATCGACTGGATTTCCAACGGGCCTTCGTCGGCGGGCAGATAGAGACGCACGATGTTGGTCCTGCCTTGGGCGGGAACCACAGCGGATACGTCCTGCCAGTCGTCGTTGGCGGCCAGCGAGAAATCGACGGATTGGCCGGATTCCGGGAATTCGGCCTGCCCGTCGACTCGCCACTCCACTCGCCCCGAGCCGCCGTTCGGCGCTCGCACCCGCATCGCCATCGTCATCGGGCCGGTCGATTTCACCCTGCCTGTGCCCAGAAACGGCATGCTGCCTGTGCCCACGATCCTCAGCGCCCCGTCGGCAACGGTGGCTTCGCATCTGCGGGGCAGAAGACCATCCAGCGGATCGGCGGGGGCGACGGTGGTGGCGGGACGCGGCTGGTAAGCGGGATTCGGCTGTGGATACAACGCGCCGGTCTGCTCGACGAACCGGTCGATCAGCGCATCCAATTCGGCGACCTTTTCCGGGTGTTTCGCCGCTAAGTTCGTGGTCTCGCCGATGTCGTCTTTCAGGTGGAACAATTCGTGCAGCCCTTCGTAGTCGGCAGGTCGAGGCTGAAACCGACGAATCAATTTCCAGTCGCCTTGGCGGACGCTGACGCCCGGAACGAGATGCGGGAACCAGGTAAAGTACGCCGTACGCTGCATCGTGCCCGTTTCTTTCAACACAGGCAGGAAGGATTCGCCGTCGACGACCTGCTGTTTCGGGATGGGGATGCCCAACGCGTCGAGAATCGTCGGGTACAGATCGATCGGTCCGATCACAGCATCGCTGACCGACCCCGGTCGAATCACACCCGGCCAACGCACGATCAGCGGCACTCGCTGACCGCCCTCGTACAATCTGCCTTTGCCGTCACGCAGAGGGCTGTTGTTTGTCGGCGGTCGTCCACCCGACCACTTCCGATAACTTTGAATCGTGTCGTACAACGGATGCTCGGCGGTGACCTTTTTGATGCGCGGATCATCGGGCACCCAACTGTGCACGTTCCCGCCGTTGTCGGAGTAGAAGAGGACGATCGTTTTTTCTGTCAGCCCCAGTTCGTCGAGCGATACCATGATACGTCCCAGGGCTTCGTCCACGTTGCGCAGCATCGACGCCATGACGGGATTGCCTTGCTTGCCCCGCGGATCGGTTGTCTCGGCGAATTCAGCGGTGTATTCCTCCTTGTGCTGCCAGGGGCCGTGGACGCTGAACAGCCAGTAATTCAGGAAGAAGGGCTCATCACGATGTGCCCGGACGAACTCGATCGCCTCGTCGGTCGTACGATCGGTAATGTGCTGTCCGGGCGGCCCGTCGGTGATGGTGCCGACGGCATAACGGCGGCCCTTCGTCTGTGGCGGGTCGGTTCCCGGAGGAATCACGCCGTAAGGCGAGAAGTAGGACGGCGGCCCCGCGCTGGGTTGACAGTGGAACGCTACCTCGAAGCCGTACGCCTCCGGCCAATGCGGTTCGGTCAGCCCGAGGTGCCACTTGCCGATGTGCGCCGTGCGGTAGCCAGCATCGCGCAGGACTTCGCTTAACGTGATCTGCGAGAGGTCCAGATACGTTTGGCTCTCCGGCATCAGCAGCGGTTGGTGAGGCGGTGCGGACGGGGGCAGATGCCGCTCGCGGGGCGGCGTATGGCCGCCGGCCGTGGTGATCCCGTGCCGAGCGCTATATTGACCGGTCAGGATCGATGCTCGCGTCGGCGAGCACAGCGGGACCGCATACGCGTCGGTGAACCGCATCGACTGCTCTGCCAAGCGGTCGATATTCGGCGTCTGATAGTACTCCGAGCCGTACACGCCGCTGTCCATCCAGCCCATGTCGTCAACGACGAACAGAACAATGTTCGGCCTGCTGTCTTCTGCCGACAATGGCAGTGCCACGCACACGAGCGCCACGCAAACGATGCGGAATCCTAGCCTGTACATGTTCTTTCCCTCGTTGTGAAAGGAACGTTTTGGCGTACTGAAGCAACCCTCGATGCACCCAGTCCCATGATCCGCTTTCCCTCGGGGTGCAAACGATCCCCTGTGGTATGGGAACTGGAATGACCTAATATTCTCACCGATCGTCAGGTGTTGGGCAAGAGTGCGCCGCTGGGATTGCTGATCCGGATCAGCCGTGTTGACTCATCCAACACGTAATACCCGGCTTCAGCCTGCTAGGGAAGCCCGAGTTGACGAAACTCGCGGGCCTCGATCGCGTTCAAAAGAAATCTTCTTTGGTGATCGAGCCTAATTGTCGCTAAAGTCAGCAGGCCGCCGTCGCCGGACACTCGTTGGGGGATCGCCGGCAGACAGGGTGGCCAATAATAATTCCGCTCGGACCCCTGGATCTGGTTCGGCGAGTAGTCGGAGTTTTCGCTCGGTTGTCAGCGATAGATGGAAAGAAAATAAGTCCGTCAGCGCGTCCAACGATACATCATGTGTGATCAATTTCTCGATGAATGGCTGCATTGCAGGTAGGAATTTCGTGACTTCTTTCGCCACCGCGACTGTCTGTTGATTGGATGCATCGTCTGGCGCCTGGGGCCTGTCGAGGATGCAGACTTTTGCTCGCCGGTACGATCGGACAGGCTCGATTTCGTATTCGATCCTCGCTCGCTGGACGCCCACCAGCATCAGATCGTAGGTGCCCTGGGGGTTCTTCTCGTGCGCCAAAATTCGCCCGACACATACGAACGGAGAAATCGGAGGACGGCTGAAGTAGTCATGTTCGAAGCCAGGCATCAACGTCGCCATCGTGACGAGTTCGTCTCCGGCCACTGCGTCTTCCAGCATCTCCTGGTAGCGACTCTCGAAGATGTTTAATGGCAAAACGATGCCTGGGAACAGCACAAGATCGGTTAATGGGAATAGACGTACTTCGCCTCGAAAGTCCGCTGGCAAGACAGCCGTGAAGTCGTCCATGTGATGTCTCTAGAAAGGTCTTCGGAATTGATCGATGCTATTTTCGTACCGCGGGAAATGTCCCGTCAAACCTCCCTGCTACAGGCTGCGGAGCAGGGGAACTGCGATCCGAACGGGTAGTGAAGGGCTGGGGACGATGCTGAATGTCGCACGAGCCCCGACGAATAACGTTACAGTCAAACCATGGTCGCGAAGAGCCCGCAAAATCGGCAGCGATGCGACCGACACACTGCGTCTCAAACGCCAAGCAGCCCTCCAATTGGGCAACCTGACAAGCACCTCGCGATTGTCGAATTGGACTTCGACCGGCCGGCCCCGAAAGGTCGCCTGAAGTCGGCCGGTCAATGTCAATTTGGGGCCGTGTTTCCATCGCGCGTTCGAATCGACAAGCCTCCCGACAGGACCCACTCGGCATGCTCGGCGTTCGGGCCGGTGCCGCTTGGGATTTTGATGTGCATGTCCTGAAATTCATAAGTGATTTCCGCATTTCGACCTGTCAAACGATCGTAGAGACCGATCGCCAAGTCCGGCCAATTGGTGGTTTGCTGTTGATCTGCCATCGACTCCTCCGTCACGGTGTTTGGAATAAGGTTCAATCTCGGACGCGAGATTCTAGCCGGAAGCTCAATCGCGACAAGTCGCCTGTCTGCCTGGTAGGAGCGAAAGCCGGCCACGCCGAATTGTTCCGGTGCGAACGCGGGGCTTGGGTGCAGCAGATGGCGGGCCTTCGAGGCACTAAGCACCGTTCGAGAAATAACTGACGCACTTTCTGCCCCCTCACCCTGCCCTCTCCCAGGAGGGGCGAGGGGACATTGGACAGTTATTTCTCGAACGGTGCTAAGGAACGCGGAAAAAGTAACTTCGGCAAACCCACGGTAGCCATCACGGTCCGCCGCGATGATAGCAAACAAGAACAGCGAAGTTATTTTTCCCGCGATCCTGAATGTCATCTCCGGGTCTGTGCTTTGGCCAGACGCGCGGCGCCGCCAGCGACACCGATCGTGGCCTGGGCCATTCGCGGGTAATCCAGGGTGTCTGGAGTATCCGTGGCCATGTGATAATGGGGGTTCCGCAGAAAGCTCGTGTCCGTCACCATCAGCGCCGGATAACCCTGATCCCAAAAGGAACTGTTGTCGGACATCCGGATTTCCCAGACGGCCTCGGGAAGCGAGATGGAATACAGCCCGAAGCGGGTGGCTCGCTTGAAGCCGCGACGAAACGCCCAACCGAGTCGCCAGGAGCGGAGGTTCCCCACGGCGGCCAGAAAATCGCCTCGGCTGGGCAGCGCCCATCGCAAGCAGCGATGAATGCTGGGCGGAATCTGCTGGCTGTTCGGCTCGGTGCGGTAGTAGCCCACCATTTCCAGGCAAATCATGCCGATGATCCGTTCGCCCCGTATCCGACATCGCCGCGCGTAAACCTGGCTGCCCATGCTTTCGGTGCGGAAATGCGGAGATTCCTCGCAGGCAAACGCCACGAATCGCAGCGTTCGCTGGAAAGCAACGCCCTGGAGCATCCTGGCAACCTCGATCAGCATGGCAACCGCCGAGGCGTTGTCGTCGGCTCCGGGCGTGGTCGGGACCGAGTCGTAATGGGCTCCCAGAACCACGATTTCGTCAGCGCGTCGAGTGCCCCGTCGTTCGACGACCAGGTTCGCAACTTGGGCGTCGTCCACTTCGTACGTTTGGCGAACAACCGAATCGCCGAGATCCACGAACGCGCGCTCGATGTACGTGGTCGTCACGTCCAAGCTGTTTGGTTTGCCGAGATGTCGCGGGCCAATCAGGCCGGCAAGCCGGTCGACATGGGTGTAGAGACGGTCGGAGAGATCCGGTTCGACATCGCCTGAGTTCACGCTGCTTCCCTTTTGCCTGAGATCACTTCGAATCGTATGCGGCCCGCGGATCGTCCGCATGACGGCGATTCAAGGCATTCGTGAAGTGTACCAAATCCGCCCGCCGATGTCGTCGGTCAAATTCGCCGCCCGAACTTCTGCAACAGGAATAGGAGCAAGAAGCCAG
Source organism: Planctomycetaceae bacterium (assembly GCA_007129635.1). Lineage (GTDB taxonomy): Bacteria > Planctomycetota > Planctomycetia > Pirellulales > Pirellulaceae > SKKK01. The sequence continues at coordinate 2,038 of SKVE01000635.1, read as the reverse complement.
AGCACGACTGACAGCAGCTTGCCGATTGGCGCGGGAGCACTTCCGTATCGACAACAAGTCAGCGTCCGGCCTGAGCAAGCGGCGGATGACCGAATCGGTTGGATGAATTCCTGAATCGAGCCAAACAACGCAGACCGGGTCCGCACGTTGCGCAGCCGTGGCCCAACCCAGTTGTAAAATCCGCAGTCTTCGATCTCTTAAATTGAGCTTGCTGAATCAGCATCGCAGAACGTCACTTTTTACAAATCGCACTCGCGCGACTCGTCCCAGCACGCGGTTGATGTACGAAAATGGACGCAGAATGGAGGCTTGCTTGCAGTGGGGCCACATGGCTTTCTTGGCGTTGACCGGATTGCCCCTGCTGCCGCCACCGGCCATCTTCTGGTTCAACTGGCAGATTTACGGTCCCGACACCGCTGCGAGTGCGGCCAGCCGGCATACGTCTTCATGGGACTGCTGGGACGCAGCTACCCGCGGTCGAGTCGTTGATGCCGAGGCGTTGCCTTGATGGTATCATGGCATCTGTTTGCTCAGTCGTGGCAGTGGCGGGGCGTAGAATCAGAAGTCGGATACGCCGCCCAGCGTCCCGTCACCTCACAGGAGATCTACCGATGACGTTGCGAGTTCAGCCGTTGGCTCTGCCGATTCTTGCCCTGATGTTTCTTGGCACCCGGGGAGCTGCAGAAGACGAAGCCGCTGTGCTGAAGGTCTTCGTCCTTGCCGGCCAATCCAACATGGAAGGTCAGGGCGTGGTCGATTTGGACCATCCCGAACACTACAACGGCGGGCGTGGGACGCTCCAACGGTTGCTCCAAGATCCGGACAAGGCGGAGACGTTCAAACACGTCCGGGATCGCGAGGGCCGGTGGGTCGTCCGCGACGACGTCTGGTGCCGCTTTCGCACAGGCAACGGCGTCAAGAAAGGTCCGCTGACCATCGGCTTCACCGGTTATCCCGGCAGTCACCATATCGGCCCCGAATTCCAGTTCGGACACGTGATCGGCGATGCCATCGACGCTCCGGTGCTGTTGATCAAGACGGCGTGGGGCGGTAAGAGCCTATACGAGGATTTTCGTCCACCCAGCTCCGGTGGCGAAACGGGAACTTATTATACCAAGATGCTGGCAGAGGTCCAGGAGGCGTTGGAAAGTATCGAAGCCGACTTTCCCGCATGGAGGGACCACAGGTGCGAGATCGCCGGTTTCGTCTGGTTCCAGGGCTGGAACGATGCCTTCGGTCCACCCGAGGCACGCGATCGGTACGAGCAGAACCTCGTCCACCTGATCAACGACGTCCGCACCGCTTGGCAGCGACCGGACCTGCCCGTGGTTGTCGGTGAGACGGGAAACGGCGGTGAGCACGCAGGCGATCGCATCCTGGCGATCCGAAAATCCCAGGCAGCCGCAGCCACTCGACCCGAATTCAAGGGTAGTGTGGCCTTCGTGAAGACCACTGCGTTTGCCCGCCCCGCCGAGCAGTCACCGAACACAGGCCACGGCCACCACTGGTACGGGAACGCGGAAAGCTACTTCCTGATCGGCGATGCGCTCGGCAGGGCGATGGTGCAGCTAATCCGCGAAGCGGAGTGAACGGTGACCGACATCAAGAACCCGAAGCTGCTGTGGGCGAAGGGCCTTCTGTTCCTGCTGATCGGCCTTGTTTCCAGCACACTGCTCTTTCTGGAAGAGCCCTCCCTGAAAGTCGTCTTTCTCCTGGCTCTGGCGATCTGGGGCTTTTGCCGAGCGTACTATTTCGCCTTCTACGTGATCGAGCATTACGCTGATCCCGACTACCGATTCTCCGGGCTGATTTCCTTCATCCGCTATGCGTGCCGAAAACGCTCCCGGAACTGACCTTTTCACTGCTGCTATGGAACCACCCGTACAACCATGCATACAGCGACGAACCTTGCGGCGGCCACCTACTGCCGACTGCCGACTGCCGACTGACAAATCCGTCTGCAAGCTGCGGGGGCTGGAATCGAACCAACACCAAGACGTTCAGAGCGTCCCGTCCTACCGTTAAACGACCCCGCAGT
>SKVE01000533.1 GCA_007129635.1 Planctomycetaceae bacterium | reverse complement strand
TGGCCTGTAACCGAGGCGGCGATGGGAGGAAATCGGCCTGCAGCGAGTAATCACTGCTTGGCGCATAGAACGCGGCCACCGTGCGCACCTGAGGCGAGCTGGCGTCGACGCGCAGGAACGTGTCGGGCAGCGCGGCGGCCAACACGTCATGATCGACGGGGATCAGGCCTTGCGGTGTCATGCGACTGGCCTGCAGCTCTTGTTGGACCACCACGCCCACTAACGCGACCTGGCCGTCCACATCCAGCGGCTGCAAATGGGGCAGGGTCCAGTCGGTCAGCTTGGCCGGCGTCCGGGTGGCGGACAACTGGAGAACGACCGTGTCGGTAGCCGGTTCGCGGAGTACGACTTCCAATTGACGACCGCCTTGATCATCGCGGATCTCCCAGCGCGCCATCATTTCGCACAGCACCTCGGTGGGTTCGAACCCCTCGGGCAACGCGAAACGAAATCGGTCGGCCGCACCGTGCAGCACGCTCAACGCCACGGTCGCATGCAGCCGCTCGGCCGCCGTGGTGATCTCGTCGACCACCACGCTGCGAGCCACGATCACGCGCTGGCGACGCAGCAGCCGGTTATTCAACGTCATCACCAGGGGTGCCGAGTCGCCGGACATCAGCAACTGGAACCGAGTCACATCGTCGTCCGCATCTACCTGGCGGCTCACCACATGGGCGCCGCTTTTGATCTCGACGTTTCCAGGCACGGTGACCCGCCATCGGGAAGCCGGAGCCGCTGGTACGCGAAACGACAGCGATTGTTCGGCGGCTGATGTCTCCAGCCGAGTCACCATTTCCAGAGTCAATCGCACACGGCCGGGACCGTTCGCCAACAACACGGTCTGTCCCTGACCATCGCGGGCAAGCGGCGCCGGGCGGTCGTCCAATCGAGCGGAACGCAGCCCGACGCCCTGGAAATCCAGCGGGATCGCTTGCAGACCGTCAGCCAGCACGTCCAGGTCCAGGACGCCGGAGATCGTGGCTCGATTGTCCCGGATCACCGCGTCGTACTCCGCCGCCACGATCAGGGCCGCATGAGGCGCCGGTGCATCGGGCTCGGTCTTCCTGGCCTGGTCCACCAGTTGCCGGTACTGATCGCGAGTCAAGAAGACTCGCCGCACATCACCTTCCAGCAACACGTCCAGGTCCTCGAAAGGCACAAAAATCTCGCGGATCATTTCCGGAGACGCTGGATCGCCTCCCGCCGGTTTTCGCTGCTGAGCGTCCACTGACGACGGAACCATCAGCAGCAACCCAAGAACCGCGAGCCACTTTCGATCGCCTTTTCTCCGTGGGTTATTCATCGCGGCTTCCTCCGTCTTGCTGCGCGGTTCCCGCGTCATCGTCGGATGGGACTTTGCCGGATGGGCCGTCGGCAGGCGGGACCTCGGCAGAGGAAGGTGGTGCAGCTCGTTCCGCGTCCGGGATGGACGCTTCACGTTTCGACGCACGAGCCCGTCCTGCCCAACAGGCTCTCGTCAGTTGTGACAAGCGGCTCAGGTACCAGGCCGACCAGAGAACCACCACGATCATTACGGCGGTCAACAAAGCGCCGCCCAGCATCTGACGAGCCAGCATCGGAGCAAAGACGCCCACCAGCAGTAACAGCCCGATCAGCAACGCGATGGCACTCGACTTCCACGTCAGCGGCTGACGGATTAGCGCGACGCCGATCAGCAGGACCAGGCAAAACAGGAGGCCGTTGAGCACATTTTGGCGGATCGCGAACATCCGCAGGGCACTGTCTGGGGCGGGGTGGATCGTCGAAAACACATACAAGCGGCCGTCGGTGGCGAAGCTGTCAAACGGATCGGCCACCGTTAACCCCTCGGTCACCCAACTGACCAGTTGCCGGTCTGATTGTCTGGCGTAGGGCCGCGGTTCGTACCAGCGATTTTGAAACTCGTCCGTCCAAGGACCCAGCGTTCCCAACAGTGTCCATTCGCGCGGCAGGTAGGCACAAAGATAAACCTTCTGTACGGCCGCTTGGGTTTCCGCATCCGCGCCGGCGAAGCGTGGCAAGTCCAGTCGCTTCAACGTGCCCGGCACGGTGTAGCGCAACTCCAGCAGGAACGGTTCGTCGGCGTTGACACCGGATAAAGGCACGAAATATTCGCCCTGATCGCCGCGTTCCAGCGGTACCGATCGGCCATTGATCCGTAGCGGGTCACTGTCGAAGTTCGGGTTGGCGGGCAATTCCAGCGGCAGTCGCTGGCGTGCACTGCGGACGCGATACAGGGCCTGGACCGACAGTTCGTTGCTGCGAGTGATCTCGGTCCGCACCACGGCTCGTTCGATGCTGGTCCGTTTCACCTGGACCCATTCGAATCTTGTAATATCGACTACTAGTTCCCAGCGGCTGGCGGCATCGTCCTGGAATTCGAAGGCCCAAGCTGCGTCTTCGCCACGCGCGCCGGGCATCAAATCCAGCGTGGGATCGATCGGTTGCAGGCCCTTGGGTTCGCTGGCCGGCTGGACGTCCAGCGTTTCCGCTTTGGCCAACACGATCTGGCCCGAAGCCAGGTCCACGCCTTGCGGCACCAGTCTCGGAACCGTCTCGTAAACCGTGCGCTGGACATCCAGATCCCCGATCCGGCTCTCCCAAGCGAAGCGCAACGTCACCGACCCCAAAAATTCGGTCTCGCCGGTCAGGTTCCAGGCCACATAGCCATCATCGACATCGTCAGGCGGTGGCACGATCGGTGTCTCGCGTGCCACGTTGGCCGTCTGGTTCCGGATTTGATCGACCCGATCGGCCGGAACATCCAACCGCAACGAACGCACGCCGCTGTATTGAATCTGATAATGGAACGTCGCCGAATACTGGATCACCCCCGATTCGACGCGCGCGGACAGCAACTGTCGACACGTCACGTAGGGGCGGCGCCGCTGGACGTTCAATGTCAGTTCGACCGGTTCGGTCGAGTACGCATAGGCCAGCAGTTCGCGGCTTGTGGCGAACGGTCCGGGTCGCGTCGATTGGATGCCGTCCAACGCTTCGGCGATCGAAACTGTCTGGATGCCCTGCTGCCGATCCGGATGGATTCGCAGACTCTCCGGAGCGTACAGGATCATCCGGCCCGTCGAATGCTCGACGGTCTGCGCCGCGACTCGAGGCACCGGCACGGCGATGTTGGACATCTGACCGGTGGGAGTCAACAGATTCGGATCCTCCAAACGCCGCTGCAATTCGACCAGCAAACCGACTTGGCCGATTGCCCGGCTAGATAGATTGATCACCAGCCGGCTGGGATCTTCCGGCGATCGATGATGCGTATCGACCGCGACAGGCGCCGCGTCGGCGACCGCGTGCCCCCGAACGCTACGCACCTGCAGATCGGGCGGAACGTCCAGCTCCAATTGGAAAACACCGGCACGAGCGATCTCGTAGACGACCAATAGATGCACCGCCAACTGGTCGGGCTGCAGGAAGACTTCCACCCTTTCCCGAGCACGGATCTCCGCTTGGACCTCTTCCACGGTCAGCGTTAGTTCGAACGGCAGCGAGGCAAAACGGTACGCGAGATTCTGCGAGGCGGTGGTCAGTGCTTCGGGCAATTCCGAAGCGTCCAATTGAAACAAGCCGCTACGGCTGGTGACCTCGGCACTCAACGCGGCCGAAATGCCGACGACCAGAACGCCCTGCTGACGGCCCACGTCCAGCGCCCGGACCATCGGCACGCGAACCCCCTCGCGGGTCAGATCATCGCTGAACCTCTCCAGCTCGATCGTCACCCGTTGCGTCTCGCGAGCCGGTTCGTACAACTCGATTTGGATCTGATGGCGATGCTCCTGGGATTCGACCGACCACCTGCGTACGTTGGGATCGAACACGTTCAGCACGCGATGATCGGCCGGCGTCTCGATCGTCAAACGATCCAGTTCGGCACGGCTGATCTGGTAGACCAACTCGGTCCGCGTCCGCACCACGCCCTGGTCGATCGTCACCTGCTGTTGCGTTTGGACCTGGGCCAACGCTTCCAGGCCCATGGCGCCTTCGGTTCGCGGCGTCCAATCGATCCGTAGCCTGTCGGCCGCGCCGACATAGGCCATCAGCACCGTTTCGGTTGCCGGCGTCTCATCCTCGGGTTCCGGCGGCGGTTCGGTGGCGGCGACCAGCGGTTCGATATTCACCTGGACCCCTGGCTCGGGGATGCGGATCTGCCACCGATTCACGGGCGCTTGCGGCGCCTGGACCGTCCAACGGTTCTGGCCCGGTGTCTTGGTGAACGCCTTGCTGTATTTTAGCGTCAGTTCCCGCATCTGCGGCTGGTCGTCCTGTTGGTGGACCAGCAGCGCATGGCCGGCCGGGAGTTGCAGCAGCCGAGCCGGTTGATCGTCCAGCCGAGCCGATTGGATCGAGGCATCAGCCAGCCGCAAGGGTATTTGGTGCCAACCGGGGCGCAGTACCTCCAGCTTCAAGGTGGCGGTCACCTGGACCACTTGGTCCCCGACCACGGCTTGGCTATCGATCTCGCTGATCAACGCGTCGACCGGCGGCGGTTGTTCCGGTTCGGTGCGTAACGCCTCTCGCGCCTGTTTCCACAACTGCTGGAATTGTTCGTAGGGCAGGAACACCCCCCGCCCCTCCTGCTCGAACACTTCGCGCAATCGGGAATAGGGGATGTAGATCGTTTGCTCGCGGATCGAGCCCTCGTCGACCGCAGCCGGCGATTCGGACTCGACCGGCGGTTCATCCGCCTGGGGCCCAGCCCCTGCGACCGCTACCAGTAGCAGAACCAGCACCCAACTCATCCACCAACCTGGATGGTCCATCGCTTCAATCCTCTCGCTTTCGACCTTCAGAAATCACACAGCCAGCCGCAGAACATAGACGACGCCGTCGCCCGAATCGTTTTGGATCGATAGAGGAAATGGCGAAAGCCTTATCGATTCTATCAGGAAAAGCATCCGGCAGCGCGTTTTTTGTCGGTCATCGTGGCGCAGTGTGGCAGTTCCAGTGTGGCAGTTCCAGTGTGGCAGGTCAACGCGATCGGGAGTCGTTTTCGACCAAGCCGCTTTCCCTATGGTTGATCGTCGGCCGAAAACGACTCACGACCGCACGCGAGTTGGGCCGCCTACAGACCGAATGGGAACTGCTCGCCGCCAAAACCCATGCCCTGCTTACCGCCGCCGAAGGACGGTCGAGCCCGAAGCGGAAAGAATCGGATCGAGCAACCTGATCTTAGGCACGGTTATCGGGGCATCGCCGGGACATGCTGCTGGGAAACGGCCGGACGTCGCACTCCCAACACACACGCGATGGATAGTCTCGATAAGATCCTTCGTTGCAGCACGTTTCGAGATGTAGGCGTCCGCGCCGGCTGCGGTCATGACTCGCGACACACTCGCGCCTTCGTGGACCGAAAGAGCGATCACAGCAATCTCCGCGTGCTGCTCGGTCAGACGCCGCGTGGCTTCCCTGCCATCCATCGTCGGCATGTCCACATCCATGAGAACCACGTCAGGCCGCAGTTCTTCGGCCTGACGGATGGCTTCCGCACCGTCTGCGGCTTCCCCAACCACTTCCAGGTCCGGCTGACGGTTCAACAAGCTGACGAAACCTTCGCGGACAAGGGCATGATCGTCCACAACCAGCAGACGGATCACGCTACGAGACCGGCTGTCACCCCATGTGGTCATTTTGACTCCCCCTAACTCGGTACTCTCGGCCAACGGTTCGCTGCCCCCTGCCAACGGCACAACCAACCGACAACACGCTCCGCCCTGGCGCGTCCTTTCGATCTCCAACCGGCCGCCCAGGGCCTGCAAACGTTCCCGGATGCTAAACAGACCAAAGCCCTCCGACCGCCGGAGATGAACTTCGACGGCATGCGGGTCGAAGCAAATACCATCATCTTCAACCTGCACCGACAGATTGTCATCTTGGCACGACAAGATGACTCGCGCTGCCGTGCTTCCGAAGTGCTTGACCGCATTGAAGAGCAACTCGCGTACCGCCTGAAAAACAAATACACGGAGATGCTCCGATGCGGCAGGAACTGCCCTTGGAGCCTCCACGGCGACCGTCAGCCCGTGTTTGTCGCCGAACCATTGGGCGAGCCACGCGACCACGTCGGCCAGCGTCCCGTATTTGAGAATCGGCGGACTCAGCTCGTGGGACATGTCGCGTGAGATCATCTGGCAGTCCTGAAGCAGCGCGTCGATCTTCGCGAACTCCAGTTTCCGTTCATCCTGCGCACTTTCGGCGAGGCACGCAGTATTAAGTCTGGCAGCCACGAGCAACTGTTGCAAATCGTCGTGCAGCAGCTTGGCCAACCGCGACCGCTCGTGCTGCTCGGCCAGACTAAGCTGGATTGCCAAACGCTGGAGGTCCCCGGCTCGTTGCCGGAGTATTTCATTCAACTCGCGTAGCGCTTGCTCGGTCCGCTGGCGCTCGACAACACGACCTAACAGAGTCCCCGCGCTAGCCATATATGCCCGCCGCTGCTCTGTGGGAAAGATGTGTTTTTCGGCGAAGAATTCGAGCACGCCGACAATTTGTTTTTCCCCGGCAAATACAGGAAAAGCGGCGAGCCCCGCATTTCTTCCCGTTTGCCTGGGCGGCCAGCACCGCGAACTCAAACAAAAGTAAGCACCGTTCGAGAAATAACTGACGCATCATCGGAGACGGGCTGTACGTTGGCGGGCCGGCGTATCGACGTGGCTACGCGTCGGAATGTCCAGGTTGGCTCGTCATTATGTCGGAGCATCGCCGTTCAGGCTCCGGTCGCCGAGAATGTCCTGGACGTAGATCATCTTGACGGATTGAAGGATCACCGCCATCAGCGGGACGGCCAGCACGAAGCCCAGAAAACCGAGCAGGCTGCCGAAGAGAATTTGACTGACCACGCCGAGAGCCGGGGGGATGTGTGCTGTCCGGTGGAATACGATGGGCATAATCACGCTTGATTCCGTATTCTGGATCACCATATACAGAATGAACACATAGAGGGCCAACCGCGGCGACTCCAGAAAGGCGACCAGAAGGATGGGCACCAGGGCAATCAGCGGCCCCAGGTACGGAACGAAAGTCATCATCCCGGTCATCAGGGACAGGAATAACGCCTGAGGCACTCCCAGCAAGGCCAGCATAATCCACGTGCTGACGGCCAGGATGACCATGGAAATGAGTTGCCCGAGCAGCCACCAGCGCAGCGTAAGACCAATGGCGGCCATCACTTCGGCGGCACGAGCGCGATGTGCGAGCGGGACCAGGTGGAGGAACCCCTGCGTGTGCATGCTCGGGCTGTACGCGATGAAGACGCCGACCACCAAAATGATGGCCACGCCCGTGAGTGCATCCATTGTGGTGGCAAAGATTTCGGTCACGCCGCTCCACACGTCGCCGAGCGCGGGCATCTGTTCCTCCACGGCCGAAAAATCGTCAACCGGAAAACTTTCGCCGGCGCTCTCTTTCACCCACTCCGCAAGCTGCTGGATGGACTTCTCCACCTGCTCGACCAGTCGGCCACTTTCCTCGATGACGAGCGGAATTACCAGAACGACCATCAAAGCGAGCATGCCCATGACCAGCACCAGGACCATGGTGACGGCAAGCCAGTGAGGCACCGCGGACAGACGGGTGATTTGCCCGGCGAAAAACACGAGCAGCACGGCCAGCAAAATACCGGCGAAGACCAGCAGAAGGATGTAGGCTGCCGCCATCGCCAGAAGCGCCAAGCCGACGACCGCGAGAATCGTGATCCCTTGCACCAGGCTCTTCCGAAAGAGCTTCCCAGCCCCTCCTTCAGAGCTGTAAAGACCCGACTGCTCCGGCGCCTCTCCTTCATGTTCGCGTTTTGCATCCATCTCGTTCACCGACCCAGTGTTAGGAAATCACTATGTGACCTTCGAAGCGATGCCATCCCACGCCCCAATCGCAAACGCTTTCTGTGCGTGCCCAGGGGAGCTGAGTTGCACTCGGCGGAAAGCGAAATCATGGAAGAGCATACGCTGTGCCATCCACGGACGGAGCCTAGGCTGATTTGAAAAACTCCTTTTTTGCAGAGCAACACGGTTCA
>SKVE01000480.1 GCA_007129635.1 Planctomycetaceae bacterium | reverse complement strand
TCCCACCGATCAGCAGCGAAGCGGCTACAGCAGGCCGCTTCGCTGCTTTGATTGAGAACGTTCAGGTCGGCTTCCTGGTGGTGTTTGCCGCAACGCCGTTCCCGGGTGCCGACGACGCAATGGACTCCGGACTTGGTGCGTTCCGTTTGCGTGTGTCAATACGCGGTTGGCACACAGGTTGGCTCGCGCGGTCCAGTGTTAAAGCTCGCCCAGCAATTCCTTGGCCTTTCTGGCGGCGATCGACGGATTGGCGGCAATCTCCTGCAAGCCAGCGTCCAGGATATCCGCCTTGCTCGCATCTTCCTCGCGAACGGCCGAAACAATCTCTCCATACATATCGGCCTCACTTCCCACCGGGTTCCCGTCGACATAACCTTGCAGCAGTTGTTTGGCCTCGTCCAGGCCCGTCTGCTGGACGACCGGGATCGCTCTCGGCTGTTGGGAAGAGGGCCCTCCACATCCGAGCCATGGCAACGAGACCGCCATAACCAATACCCAAAAGCACGTACGTGGCATCATGATTTTCACCTTTCGATTTTCCTTTCGCGGGTTTGTCGGACAGCAGCCGCAGGAGACAGCACTAGAATTCACCTGCGGGTTGCCCGGAACTCCGTTGAGCCAAACGTTGCCAGGTCAGAAGATTGACTGTCTCGCTGACAAACCGCACCGATCCGTCGCCCAGCCCGACGTTGACGCCGCCGGGATGCATGCTACGGGCCGGCATCACGCCCCATCCCCAATCGTGAGCCCCGCCTGGGCAGCAGTTTCCTCCACAGGAAGGGTATCGCCAGTTCGGCGGCGCGGCGGCGTTGAACAGCGATTGGGTGTGAGAGTACCAGGCCCAAAGCGTACCGTTGTTGCCTCGAACACCCTGTGCCGCCGTTTCACAGCCCATGCCGATTACATCCAATTCGGCTTGTGTGGGATGGTCCATGTTGGCGATTGCTGTGATGTTCGCATCACCGCCGTAGTAGATGTCGAAGGGGAATCGTGCCCTGGCGGGATCGTTTGTGCCGCTTCCGGAGAGAACCTCCGACAGAAAGATCGTATTGCTTGTGCCGTCCATGGCATCCGCCATACGGAAGTCCATGTTGTTCATGAACATCCCGTTCTGCAAAGTACCGTTGGCGCCATTGCCTCCTGTGTGCGGCGAACTGCCCGAGCACCAGGCGTAGTTTGTTCCGGGGCCGGACCAGGAGATCGTGCCGGTATATCGAGGCGACGAGGGGCATTGAAAAGTCGCCACGTTTTGCTGCATCGGACCATTCTGGTTGAAGCCCCAGCCAGCCGAAAAGTCGAACTGGTCATGCAGAGGGCCTTGTTCCAGGTACGGCAGAATCCGGACATTCGCGCTGAAATTGTGCCATCCTGACCAATGGGGATTCCTAAAGGCATTCCGCGTAAACGTCTGGTGGGTGTCGTGATAGTTGTGCATGGCTAACACCAACTGTTTCATGTTGTTCACGCACTGGCTGCGGCGAGCAGCCTCACGCGCAGCCTGCACCGCAGGCAACAGCAGGGCAACCAGCACGCCGATAATGGCGATCACGACAAGCAGCTCCACCAGCGTGAAGCCACCGTTCTTACCGAGCTTCGATCTCATCACTCTCTCCTTTAATACAAACGGAACGGAATAACACAACACATTCGTGTCCCAGGTGGGTTCATTCGCTATCGAGCAAAGCTACAGGAAAGCAGCATTTGGTTGTGGAAAACGTCACTGTTCAGTATAAGTAAAACGGTTGCTTGCGTAAACCAATTCCTCGTCGTGTGGGCCGTGGTCGACTTGAATGCCCTGATGGACGAACAGGCAACATTTCGCGGGTTTCGAACGTATCCTGCGAAGGTCACACCTCCTTGGCAGCGCTCAGTTGCTGTTTGACCCAGGCCAGCCAGTCGGGCGGGGGTGGGCCGTAGGGACGGAGTTTTTCGAATTCGCCTTGCTCCTCATTGTACAGGATCGCACGATGCACTCCCAGCCGACTGGCCTCGGGGCTGTCCATCAGGTTGGCCGAATCGGTGGCGCTCATCTGCAACAGGATTCGCCAGGCGAGATCGGTTAGCGACGTACGATCGATCCAGCGGCTGAGATTGTTGTAGGTGTCGCACCAGATGAGCGTATGGATGCCGAAATGGGGGCCTTCGCGGAGGATCGTGGCCAATTGTTTATCGGGCGACTGGCCCGAGGATTCCTCGAACGAAAAGCTGTAATCTTCGTTCTTCCGCAGGTCGCGGAATCGGGACAGATTGAACAGGATCAAGAACACGGGCGGCGCGGCGTCCAGATTCTGGTCCATGCGGCGTTGCACCTCGGCAGCCCATCGCCCGATCTCTTCGGCCGTGCCGCGCGGATCGACCGTGCGGATCGGGATGGGCAGTTGTTGGCCCAACCGGTCCCAGAACCCGGCCATCGGCGATTCGGCGCGTTGCCCATCAAAAACGACAAAGGGCCCATCGGTGGCCGCGACCGCCTGGTCTGCCTCCGCAGGCTCACCGGAGCCGGCCTTCCAGCCGTCTGTGGGCCGGGCCGAGGCGGCCAGACTGATCAGCGAATTGGCCAACACACCCAGGGCCAGCATCTCGTCCTGGCCGACCATCAACAGATTGGCGCCGCTTTGACGGCGGAAGACGGCGACGGCCGGGTCCTTGATGGCGACCGCTTCGCCCAACCAGGCACGCGGCGCCCGTGCGGCGACCGCCGCAGGTGCGGTCTGAAGATCTTTCCGCAACGCATCGTTCTTCGACGGATCGGCAGGCACGTTGCCTTCGAAGACGATCTGTGGCGGCAACGTCAGGCCTTGCGATCGGGCGTGATCCGCGATCCTCTGCAGATAGGACTCGCGCTGGTGATCGGGTAACCAGACGACTTGGAACGGGTGGTTGCCTTCGAACATGCCGTTGGCATCGTTGTAGATCGCTTCGCCCGGTCGGCCCAGCAGTCGAGCGGCCGTGTTGTCGTCGCTCAGGATCAGATGCGCGTCCGTTTCGCTGCATTGCAGGGCGATACGCACCGCCATCTGGCCCAACGTGCTGCGCGCCAGGCTGTACGCTCCGGCCAGTGTCTGCGAGCCCAACAGGACGTGGATGCCGAACGCGCGGCCTTGGCGAACCAGCCGATCCAACAACAACGAGGCTTGTTGCGCGATCCGATCATCTTTGACGAAGAACTCTTGAAATTCGTCGATGATCAGCAGCAGTCGCGGCAGGTGAGTGTCGGGTTGGGCGTCCCGATAGCCGCGCAGATCCTGGACGCCCTGCTTTCGGAACAGGTCGCCGCGCCGTTTCAGTTCGACATCCAGCCGATCCAGCACGCTCATCCCGAACTCGCGCTCGCTCTCGATCGCGATCACTCGGGCATGAGGCAGTTCCAGCGAGGCGTAGGCTTTGAATTCGACACCCTTTTTGAAATCGATCAGATAGAACTGGACTTCGTTCGGGCTGTCATAGGTCGCCAGGTTGGTGATCAGCGCGTGCAGCAAGGTCGATTTGCCTGACCCCGTCTTCCCGGCGATCAGGACATGCTGCGAGGTGCCTTTGCCCAGCCGCAGGTACTGCAGGTTCGTGGCGCCCGCGCGGCCCAACGGCACATCGATCCCGGCTCGGCTGTCGCCGGTCCACCACTGATCGTCGGGCGCTGCGACCGTCTCGAACGGCACTTCCACGCGGTTGGCGTCCTTGGCTCGTTCCCCGATCGCACGCACGATAGCGGTAAAACGTTCGTCGTCGGGGGGCATGTCCAAGGCCAGCGGCCACTGGGTCAGGTCGGGGATCTGCCAGCGCATCCGGTCGTTTTCCGGCTCCCAGGCCAGCGTCACCGAGCCTTTCTGCAAATCGGCCAGGTCGAAATTCTGAGGCAGCTTGAGACGGGTATCGACGCTGATCAACGTGTACACCCCGCAGCGGGCGCCGCTGCTGGCGATGCTGACCAGCCTTCGAGCGGCTTCTTCGTTGAAATTCACGGGGAAGTTGGCGATCACCAGGATCTGGAACGGCTCGGATACCTCGCCCGCGTAACGATTGTATTGCTGGATCGATTCGAATTCGTTCCGCAGATACTTCTGAATCACGTTCTCCATGTGCTCGGTCAGATCGGCCAGACGCTTGTTGATATGCACCGCTTCGGTCCAGATTCGATTGGCGACCAGCCGCTCGTCGAAATCCGCCAGATGCATGAAGGCCGAAAAGTTCTGGCCCAAGCCCGTGGGGTCGATGATGGTAAACCGAACTTTACCGGGCGGCAGGGACGTCAACAGCCGCAGCATCACGTCCTGCAGGGATCGCACGGCCAGATCACGCCCGGGACCGTCGACCAGGTACAGCAGCGACGGCCAGTCAGGATAGGCCAGCGTGGCGGGCAGATCGAATTCGTTCCGGTCTCGTTTCAGCAACTCGTGCTGCGAGCGGCCGTTGGGCAGCATGTCCAGCGAAAAATGAAGCGAACCGAACCGCAGCATCGGCAGATCTTCGTCCGTGGCTTGCCATTGAGCCCAATCGACGGCATCCCAGGCGGGAAACAGCCGCTCGCTTTGCGCATTCAAATCGTCGACCTGCGATTGGAAAAGGTCCATGCCCTGGCCCCAATCTTGGATCACCTGCTGCCAACGCTGCTGGAAGGTCTGTCGACTGGCTTCCAGTTGCTGCTGTCGCTGGTCGATCAACTGCTGGCTCTCCCGAGCAAATTGCTGTTCGAGTTCTTGCAATCGAGGCGGGAACTGCTGGTCCAGCGTGGCCAGATCGGTTTGGTACGTCTCCTTCAGCCGGAGGCGGCGCGACTGGAATTGTTCGGCGGCTTGCTCCAACCGCTGTTGATGCTGTCGGTCCAGGTCCGTGCGCTCGCGTGCCCAGCGGGCGTGCGCGTCGCTGATGGTTTGGTCGCGCCGCTCGACCATTTCCTGGTACTGGTGACGCGCCTTGTCCTGCGCGTTTTGCACGGCCAGATCCAGGGCGGCCAGCCCATCGGCGATGGCCTGCTGCAGATCGGGGACGATCGCCATGGTCTGTCGCCGGGCACGAGGACGAGCCCATTGTCGCGCCAGCAGCCCCAATCCGATGCCGATCGCCAGAGCGGTGATCGAGCCGACCAGCCAGTCCAGCCACCAGATCAGCGGTGCGGCCAACGCCATCGCACTGAGCAAAAAAATCAAGATGGGCCAGCCGGATTCGAGGAACACGGCCGCCGGTTGGCGCTGCAGCTCGATCAGCTTTTCGCCAGCGGTCGTCAACGACTTCTGTGCTCGCAACACCGCATCGGCTTCGCCCTCGGCGGCGACCGCAGGGAGTTCCATCGGCCAGCAGCCTCGTTTCCGAAGTGCCCGATCGGCATGTTCCCGGATCTGTTCGAGTTCCTCGCGCTGGTCGTCGCATCGCTGCCGCAACCGCTCGAAATCCTGTTGCGGTCGATCCTTACTCTGCTGGAAGGCCTCTTCGGCAGCGCGTCGGGTGGCGTTCCAAGTCCGCTTGCTTCGCTGGAGTGCGGCATCCCGCTCGGCCGCCGCCTGGCTCTCTAGCCGTTCGGCTTCCTGGACGACCGCATAGCTGTTCGATTCGTAGCCGAAGACAATCTCCTCGCGCAGCTTTTGATACTCGCCTCGCAAAGCCGTCATCGCCCGATCGAATTGGGTGGTCATCCGGTCGCGTTGCTGGCGCGATTCGGTCAGGATCTGCGCGTCTCGCGCCTCGTACTCCTGACCCGTCCGGCCCTCGCCGTCGGCGCGTTGGTCGGCCAACCGAGCGACTTCGGCCAGCATGGTTCGGATGCGTTCGGCAACGTGATGTTCCATGTTGATGGTCCGGTCAATCTTGACGGTCGGGATCTTCGAGTTCCTTTTCGACCTGTTCGATCAGATCGACATATTCGTGGATCGCAGCCACCGCCAGCGTGATTTGGGGGGCCAGTCCCTGCAGGAAGTTCTTTTCGAAATCGCGGCTGGCCTGGTCGTTCCAGTGCGTTTTGGTCTCGAGCCATTTTTCCTTCAGGTGCGCGGTGGACCGTTTCAGTCGTCCCAGTCCGCTGAGCAGATCGCCAGACTTCATGGCTGTGGCTCCGGTGCGGTGTTGGTGTCATCCTGCGGTGGAGAATCGTCTGCAGACTCCCGCTGGCCGCTGTCGGACCGCGGTGCGTTCCGCTCGGTGTACTTGTCCAGCGCTGCGGACATGCGTCCCAGCGCCGCCAACGCTCGGGGGAATTCCGTATCGAGAAAGTCCGTCAAACGCAGCATGCGACCTTGCATCGCATCGGCCTCCTGCCGCACCGAGACGCGTAATCGGCGCACGACTCGCACCTTTTGCTCGGCCAACCGCTGCCGTTGCCTGGCGTGTTCCAGTGCCATCCGCTGTTCGTAACAGGATCGCCGGTCCTCGGCGCGAATGGCCGATTCGCAACGGGCCAGGTCATCTTGAGCCTGGATCACCGCGTCCGACGCCGCCCGCACTTCGGCGGGCCAATACCGAGCCCGATCGTGCTCGACCCAATCCAAGGTGCGGCGCAACTGCAGCAGCAGTTGAGCGATCGCATCGCGAGTTTCCAAGTCGTACTCCTGTAACGCGGCGCGGAATTCGCGGATCGCATCGGTCGACGTGATATGTGCTGATCCGCTCATCTTTCCCCCCCAAAATAAAACGTCTCCGCAACAGGTCGACGCCAGCCAACCGCCTGGCAGGCGATCGACTCGCCGCCGCGCTCACGAACGCAAGTACTCGTCGATCGCTTCGGCTTTCCGCAACAGGTACGGCACGTGGCGATCGTTGTTTTCCAGGAATCGAGCGATCATCCTCATGCCCTCGTCAAACTGCTGGACGAATTTGACATGCTCCTGATCGCGCCACGAACTGCCCATCGAGGCCAATTGGTTGGCCAGCGAGCGAGACCGATCGCGGAGATCGTTGTTGAACTTTTTCAGGCTGCGGGCAAATTCGCGCAGTTCTTCCGGATCGACGACGGCTTGTGGCATGGTACTCTCCCTCGCGTGGTCGCTACGTTCGGTTACAGGCGTCGGATGTGGAATCCACCATCCACATTGATACGATCTCCGGTGGTGAAGGGAAACGCGTCGGTCGTCAGTGCCACGACGGCACGAGCCACATCCTCTGGGGTTCCCCAGCGGCGGATGGGGGACAATCCTTCGGCGATCAACCGGTCGTATTTTTCTTTCACCGGGGCCGTCATGTCGCTGGCGATCACTCCCGGACAAATCTCGTAGACACGGATCCCCTGTTCGGCCAGTCGCACCGCCAGCAACTGCGTCATCATCTGCATGGCAGCCTTGGCCATGCAATAATCGGCACGATTGGTGGTAGCTGCGTAAGCGGAAATCGAGGAAATATTGATGATCAGACCGCCGGGAATGTCGCCTGCATCGATCGACGCGATCATGCGGTTGGCTGCTTGTTGTGCCAGAAAAAACGGCCCTTTCAGATTCGTCGCAAAGACCAGATCCCAGCTCTCTTCGGTGGCTTCCAGCAGATCTTTCCGGCCTTGCGAAGTGATTCCTGCGTTATTGACCAGCACGTCCAGCCGCCCGAATGCCTCGCACGTCCTTTCGATCAACGAGCTTCGATCGTTGGCATCGCCCACATCGCCCGGCAGCGCGATCGCCTGGCCGCCATCGGCCTGGATCTGATCGACCACCTGTTCTGCGGCGTCGGGGCTGCGAAAATAGTTCACCACGACCGCGTGGCCCGCAGCCGCCAGCCCCAGGGCGATCCCCCGTCCGATCCCTCGAGACGAACCGGTGACCAAAGCAACCGGACGATCAATCATCAGCAACTCTCCTTCCCTTTCGCGTCTAGCCCTTGTTCCATTTTAGTTCGACATGGGCGAACCGGATCTTCATCGGCGTGCCGCGATGCAATTGAAAGGCCAGCACGCCGCTGCGCCGAGCCTCGGGCGCGTCGTCCACCAGCTCGCTCATCAAATGCCCGTTGATCTTGATCGTGATACGGTTACCCACCGCGATCACGTGGTATTCGGTCCATTGATGCGGATCGAACAACTTTCCCAGTTCGTCTTCGTCAGCAAAACGTTCCGTCGT
>SKVE01000976.1 GCA_007129635.1 Planctomycetaceae bacterium | reverse complement strand
GTCGGACATGGCGGCTGGTCTGGGCCTGGGGCTTTCAAAGGAAGGATCTGGCTCCCGCCGCACCCACCATTTGCACCAATCCGAACTGCTCGCTGCTGTTCGTACGAAGCGGCCAGGGTTCGCGCAGTTGCCCAGCGTGCGAACAGAGCGGGACTGCCGTCAGCAAGCCCCGGTCGCGATCGCGTCTAAGGACCGTGTTGGCGTTGGCATTGCTCGTATTTCTGGCGGCCGGGCTGGGTTATTATTTTGGAAGGACGCCCCCTCGCGACGAGGAACGAACAGATCAAGCGCTGCAGGTCACACCTTCTCAATGGTCAGGCCCCGTCGGGTCCCAGCTTCGGTACGAAGTCCGATTGCTCGAGCCTGACGGCAGTCACCGGGACGTAACATCCGAGGTGGTAGCGGTTGCCGAACATCCTAAGATCCTGCGGCTGGATCCCTTCGGGACTCGAGCCGTCGCTCGTGGCGTCGGCAAAACACCGGTTTACTTTTACCTGGGAGAGGACGTCGCCCACGCGGTGGTCGAGGTCGGCATCCCGCAAGCTCCCCAACGTCTTGAGGTGCAGCCGGCCGAAGTGACCTTGGGCATCGGGACGACCGCTCAGGTGACCGTGATGGGCCATTACAACGAGGGTCCGCCCATCGATTTAACGGAGGCCGTTCAATGGCGTCTTCCACCCGGTTCAGCGGTTTCCTGCCGTCAGGGCTTTCTGGAGGGAATCGCGCAGGGCACCTCGACCATCACGGCCGTATATCGCCCAGCGGCGGATCAGCCGGAAACGACGGGCACGGCCGAAGTGACGGTGACCCCAGAGGAATATGTGTCTTTGGAATTGTCCGTCCAGCCCAGTTCGCTGGTCGAAGGGCGTGCGGGCCGAATCGAAGCGATCGTGACCAGCGCCGAGGGGACCCAGCGTTCCGTTTTGCATTCCCGTCAGCTTCGATTGCGAGTCATGCCGCCTCAACTGGCGAACTTGACCGACGATTATCTGCATGCGTTGCGAGAAGGCAGCGGACAGTTGGAAGGTTCCTTCGCGGACTTGCCGCAAGCCTCCTGCGAGTTCCAGATCGGCAAGGATACCTCGCCGGTCCGTTTCGAGGTTCGGCCAAGGGATCTTCGGCTGGCCGTGCATGAGACGACCGAGTTGCAAGTGCTCAGCTCGGGCCGCGGGCCGGTGCGGGTAGAAAGTTCCGACCCGCAAATTGTCGAGGTTTTGGGAGGATTGCGAGTCGCAGGGCGGGCGCCAGGGAAAGCCCAACTGACGATCCGCCAGGAAGCTCGCGAGGCAGAAGTGGTGGTCGAGGTTCAATCGCGGGGCATCGAGTCCATTGCCATTGTCCCGGATCGTATCGTGGTACCCGTGCAGGATACGGTCGACCTGCGTTTGATCGGCCGATGCGCGGAGGGCACGGAGATCGATCTGGCGACCGACGAGATCACTTGGGAGCAACTGCCGACTTCGTCGTTTGCCGAGATTGATCCCCATCATCTGCGGGTGCTCGGCCGCGCTCCGACCGGGCAATCGCCGCAACAGGTGGTCGCTGCTTGGGGCCAGCACCGCGCCAACGCAACGATCGAAGTCACGTCTCCTGCTCTTACGGTGCAACTGCTGCCGGCGGGACCGATCGATGTACCGGTCGGCCAGGTGGTGCCGCTGCAGGTCTTTGCCGATCTAGGTGGGGGACGCCGCATCCAAATTCCGACCGACCAAGTGCAATGGTCCAGCGAACCACAACAGCTTGACGGCCTGGTTTGGGAGCCGAGCCGCGCCGGAGTTCAGGCGATGCAGCCCGACCGGGGCCCGTTGATGGTGCGTGCTGAATATCGCGGAGTGACCTCGTCGCCGGTCGAGTTCCGATCGGTCCAGGCCCAAACGCTGGAATTGCTGCTGGAAGCAGATCGTCAACTGCTTCTCCCTGGTACGGCCGGTATGCTGCGCGCTCGGGCCGTGGATGCGAGCGTTGGCGAACTGGACGGCATCCAGTTCGCCAGTTCGGACCCAAAGATCTTGACCGTCGACCCGCAGACGGGCGCGTACCAAGCCTTGGAGCCCGGGACCGTCCAAGTGGCCGCTCGTCTGGCGGATCGTACCGATGTCGCTCCCGTCCGCCTGGAACTCCACGTGGTCGATCCCCAGTCGGCTGAACTGCGCCTCGAGCCCCCGGAGACGGATCTCGTGATCGGTGGTCGTGTGCCGCTGGAGGTTCTGCTGACGATCGATGGACACCAGCAACCACTGTCCTGGTCGGACGATGCGGAGAATCTCCGCTTGGGGATCGGCCGTACCGATGCCGTCCAATGGCAATCCCCCTACCTGATCGGACTGGCCATCGCCGATCCCTTCGAGGTCACCGCCAGCTATCACGGGTTGACGGCACATGCCGTGGTCCGTGTGGTATTGCCGCCCGATTCGCCCGAGCTGCGTGTGGTTCCGTCCACCGTGGAGCTTGCGCCGGGCCAGGTGATGACTCCGGCGGTCCAACAACGGCTTGGGGAAACGTCGGAGCACTGGCAGGAGATCGACCCGCAGCAAGTGCAATGGGAAGTGCCGGATACCGTGATCTGGACTCCGCCCACTGCGGGGATGCCCCCCAGCCTGACACCGATCGACGGAGCCAGTGGAGATTTGAGAATCACCGCGCGACATGGTGGCGCTGCCGCTTCATCCACGATCACTGTCTCCGTTGAGCCACTGCCCAGCGGACCGTTGGTGATTGTTCGACAACCGCCGGGTGAATCGTTGCCAGTCGGGCAACAGCAGCGGTATCTGGCCATGATCCAGGATGGCCAGCAAATGGTCCCTGCGGCCGATGTCCAATGGACGCCCGCTTTCGAAAATGACTACGTGCGTTGGGAGCCACCCGTATTGACGGCCCGGCAACCGGGGCACTTGCAAAGATTGGCAGCAGAAAGCGGTGATCGGCGAACGCCGTTCGTAACGCGAACCGTTCCCCGAGCCTCTCGACCAGGAGCACCCGCACAGCCCACCGGGCGGCCGTCCGAAGTCCGCATCGTTTACGATCATCAACCACCGTTGACCTTGCCGGTCGGAGCAGCGTTTGATGCGTTCCGAGTCCAAGCCGTGTATCCCGACCGGCCCCCGACCGATGTGACGAATCAGGCGATCCTCCGAGTCGTCGATGAAGGGTCCGCCCCACCGCCGCTGGCGATCTCCGATGGGCGGTTGATCGCCCAGCATCCGGGACAAGCGGAGGTGCGTGCCGGGTTTAACGGAGTCGATTCCGAGAATGCACTGTCGGTCGTGGTCGATGAAACCGTCGACGTGACCGACATCGAAATCCAGCCGGATAACCAGACGTTGCGAGTTGGCGAACGAACGCGGTTGCGAGCCATTGGGTTCGTAGGTCACGGCGACCAGCGGCAGCAGATCGGCGATCTGGCCCAAGTGCCGGGAATCCAATGGACTGCGGTATCGACGGATGTGTTGTACGTCGATGGACCGATGATCGAAGGCCTACAGGAAGGTCAGACGCTGGTACGTGCCCAAATGGGTTCGGCATCCGGATCGTCCGGCGTGACGGTCGTGCCCGCCAGAGGAGTGATCACCGAACATGCCACCCTTTTCCCGGATGAACTTGTAATGCACGAGGGCGAGACGCGATGGTTGGGGCGGGATATCCGGCTGATTCGCGGCGAAACCGATCTCAGTTATCAACTTCAGGTCGTCTCGCCCGCTTCGCCGATCCTGTCCTACGATGCGGAACAACGTTCGCTGCAAGGCATTTCGGAAGGTAGCACGGATTTGATCCTGACCGCTGGCAACGACCGCTATACGCTGCCGGTCCGCATCGAACCTCTGGACCTTGCGTCACTGGACGGTTCCGTGATGATCGAACCCTCCAGCGACACGCTGGCAGAGGGAGAGAGCCTGAATTTGCGAGTTTGGGTCGTCACCGATCAAGGGCAGCGATTGGATCTGACCCGCCGTGCGGTACTCGAAACCGATGCTTCCCAGGTCGTCATGCTTCAAGGCAATGCCCGAGCGGTCGCCTTGGCCCCCGGCGTTGCCAATCTGACCGCCCGTGTGCCGGGGATCGATTCGCCAGGCCAAGCGGTGCTGACGGTGATCGAGGAGACGTTCACTCAATTGACGGTCTTCCCGTCATCGCTACACCTGGCAACGGGCCAGGAAACAGAACTGCAAGTCTCCGGTTCCGGACCTCGCGGCCGGCGCGACCTGTCGCATCATCCGGATCTGACCTGGAGTGTTGACGGAGACGATCCGCAGGCCATCGCAGTTTCTGCAGGACCTCGCGTGCGAGGTGCTTCGCCCGGTCAAGCGGCCGTGACGATGACTTGGCGGGATCTGACCGCCGCGCCCGTACAGGTCCAAGTGACGGATGATCCGATCCTGGGCCTGCGGATCGAGCCGGAACGGCAGACCACCCCCGTCGGTACTTCGGTGAACTACCGAGTGTACGCTCGGCATCGCGACCAAATGCGAGCACTGACCGACGACGATGGCGTTCAATTGCAGGTCGCCGATTCCGCCGTGGCCGTGAATACCGAGGGACTGGCGGTTCGAGGCGTTGCGACAGGATCGACGGAGATCATCGCCCGGCTCGGGCCGCATCAGGCGACGGCCCATCTGCATGTGATGCCCGCCGGATCGCCACCCCCCCTGCCACCAGGTCGTGATCGACTGTTCTTCTTGCCCGACGTGTTGAGTCTTCAAGTTGGGCACCCTGGGGAAACGGTTCGCATCTTGCGGAGAAACGAGCAAGGCGAGACGGAGGACGTCGATCATTTGGTCGAGATCGAAATCGAAGATCCTGCGGTTGCCGAGGTCCGGCCGACGGGCTCGGGCCCCGTGTTCGTGCCGAATCAACTCGGCAGCACCACGGCGATGGCCAGGTTGCCGAAGCGTCTGGGAGGTCTTGAGACCCGGCAGCCCATGGTGATCCGCGTTTTCGAACCCACCGCGCCATCGCGACTGATCGTACGCCCTGATCCAGTGACGTTGGCCGTCAACGAACAGGCTGATTTTCAGCGCGTCCAGATCGTACCGGGCGTGGGTGGAGCGCTGATCGACGTCGATTATCAGGTGGTTAGCCAGAATCCGTCGATCGTGGCCGTCCAAGACGGCAAAACCCTGCGAGGGGTCGCGGCCGGACAAGCCGCGGTTCGCATCGTACCGGTCAATGTCGATCCGGCCTATCAGGATTTAAGCGAGCAGGTGAACGTCACCGTCGGTACGGGGGCGGGGGGTGAACCTCAGTTAAGATTGACGGGGCCTTCACGCACAACCGTGGGGGCAGAGGTGGCTTACCGAGTGCAATGGCTGGGACCGGATGGCCAGCGGGATGTGACCAACGACGGTGCCATGCTGGTAGCACCCCAATCCGGGTTGGAGCGTCTGGTCGAGTTGCAACCGGGTTGTCGATTGCTGGCCAATCAAGTCGGTGAATTGGAAATCCGTGCCCGTTATCGGGATCAAATCTCCAATGCCCTGCCGCTGCGGATCGATCCGCCCGCCGGTGCCTTCGCACGCTTGGATCTGGAGATCGACGGCAACCCGATGGTGGTGGGCGAACGCAGGCCCTATCGCGTTTGGGGGCATCCCACAACCGGCGGACCTCGGCAGGACCTGACCGCCATGGTGGTGGACACACCCGACGCGGCTAGCGCCAACCAGCCGTTGGCCGCAGTGCGAGTTGTGCGACCCAAGGGGCAGGAGATCGTCTTGCATGCCCCGCCCATTCTGCAAGCCGATGCGCCAGGCGCATTCCAGTTTGTCGTCAGGCTGAATTCCGGGTTGCGCAGTGATGTGGTCGAACTGCAGATCCGGGATGGGCAGGACCAGGGTCCGGAGGGCATCGTCGAGTTGCGCGTCAGTCCGTCGACAATCACCGTCGGTGTCGACCAACGTACCCCTCCGGTCCGCGCCTTGGCTCGGTTGGGACCTGGGCAGGAACTCCGCGAAGTCCAGGCAGAATGGGCCAGTCTGGATGAAGCGATCTTGGCTCCAGAAACGCCGGGTAGCCGAAACTTCCTGGGTCGCTCCGCAGGCGCGACCCAATTACAGGCCTCGTATGGCGGCCGCCAGGCAGCGGTCAATGTGCTGGTCCAAGGTGATCCCTTTCACCATGTTTCCGTGGATGAAGAGGTGAATCTGCTGGAGGAAAACCGATTCGCCGTTTCCGTAAACGTCCAATCGTTGGGAATCTCCGAAGGCAGCATGGAATATCGAGTCGTCTTCGGCGCCGATCAAGACGTCAGTACGGTCCCCTGGACACCGATGCCTGCGGGTAGCGGCGGACATGTGAAGTTGGCGAGTCCCCGCATGGCAGTCGGACGGCCTGGAACCGTCTATCACGTGGTCGTGGAAGCACGACCACGGGGCCAGGCCGACATCACCCGATACCCATTGTCGTTCGAGATGATCATCGCCCAACGAGTTCAGGAGCGACCGAGCACCCCGTAAAAGGCCCGAAACTGTTCGGGACCGTCGCTCGGCCTCGTTCCCGACGATGTGACCCGAACGAACACCCCTCTCCACTATCTGACGGAATACAAACCATGACAACTGACAGACAAGGGTTTCCCGACGATCGCGACCGCGAGTTACAGCGGATGGCGGAACGAACCTGGGAGTTCGCCGACGATCTGGTCGAGTGGGCGGGACACCATGTCCAACCGAGACGCGGTACGGATTTCGAGGTGACGGCGGACGAAGAGTTTTCGCTGTACCGGTTGCGGCGATTGGCATCGAATCTGTGGCGTTCGGCCAACGTGCCCGTGGCCGCCGCCGTCTACGGCCCTTCCCAAGTGGGCAAGAGCCTGTTCATGGCCAGCGTTCTGGAACCCGCGACCGAAGGCGACACGCCGCTGGGCAAGTGCGACCAGATGGGACCTCCCGGATACATTCCAGGACTGTCCTTCGAAAAAGATGTCAACCCGCACTGTGGCGATCAGGAAGCGACCGCGCTGGTCACGCGGTTTACCACCAAGGAACGGTTCGACGAAACCGCGCTGCCGGAATACCCCGTCAAAGTCCGCGCCCTGACTCGCGCCGAATGGCTGCGAGTCTTGGCTCGTGGATTCCGCTCGGAATGCATCCAACCCAAAGGCGTCACCTGGCGGGAGGATTCGATACGCGAATTGTTCGAATCGATCAGCCGGGATCATGCGGCCGATGCGGTGGACCGGGATTGGCGAATGGATCTGTTGGATGTCTACGCGTACGTCCGCGGTCTGGACCCGCGGCTGTACGAGGTCAGCGAATCGATGTTCAATGCTTTCCTCAGCCGATTCCCCTTGACGCCCGCCGGTTATGTGGAAATCGCGGGACGGATGTTTTGGGACCGGGAGAACTATCCCGAGCTGACCGTGCTGTTCAATCGTGTCTGCACCTTCTTGGAAAAAATCTGCCGCCACGGTCGGGATGGGATCCTGGTCCATTGGGCGGCGCTGCGGTTCCTGCTGGACAGTCGACGGACGGCACAGCACGAGAGCCGCCAATCGAAATGGCAGCAGGTCGTTCGCTGGGCCGATCTTCGCGACGATATCAAAGATGGCTGGTACGTGCTGGACTATGCGCCAGGTGGCAGCGGCCCCGCCGAGGAATTGGCTGTCATCCAATCCGCCATGCTGGAGATGATCATCCCCGTGATCCCGCATCGGCTGAGCGACGACTGGCGCGATGTGATTCTCAAGATGGACGTGCTGGATCTGCCGGGAATCCTGGCCGGCGGGGGGGGGAACACCGAAGGCGGCGCCGCTGAGATCGATAGCGTCGACCGCCAGATGAACGTCGTCAAACGCGGCAAGGTCTTCTATCTGATCGATCGCTATATCGAAGAACGCCAGATCCAGACGTTGCTGCTGCTGGTCCGCGGCGGCAACCTGAACGTCCGAGGCTTGTTGAAGGAGTATGTGGACAAATGGGGCCAAGCTCGCTACGGCGAAGAGATCTGGCCTACGAAAGTGGATACGTCCAGCCCCGCTTTGTTCCTGGGCATGACGGGAATCGACGAACAGTTCAAAGACAAAGAGTTGCATCCGGAGAT
>SKVE01000740.1 GCA_007129635.1 Planctomycetaceae bacterium | reverse complement strand
CAAGTTCACGGAGGCTCATAAGGCCAGGACGGAAAACAAAAAAACCCGAGGCTTCGGAACCTCGGGGTCAGTAACGCTTCGTTTTACTCGCGCGAAAACCCCTAATGTCCCGCCTCGACGGGCAGTAGCAACAGGTCAAGATCAAGCAACAGGATCATGCGATCGTTTCCTGGTTCAGGGTTCTTACGAAAAATGTCTTGGCACAAAGTCGAAGTTGTAAAAGGTTAGTGCAAACCTCAAGTTCCGTCAACGGCTGAGCGGCTTGCTCGTGGCGGAAGACTTTGCGTAGGGTCCATCCCCGAGCCATTTTCGGACATACGTGCCAAAAATCGAGCCCGAAAAGCCGCAAACCAACCACAACCAGCCGTGCAGGCTGCTCGAGGCAACGCCACTGAAAAAGGCGCCGATATTGCAGCCAAAGGCCACTCGAGCTCCGTAGCCCATCAACAGACCTCCCAAAATGGCCGTCATGACGCCGCGCCACGACACACGCCAACCAGGTTGAAACTTGCCAGCCAATCCAGCAGATGCCATCGCACCCAGGATAATCGCCAGGTTCATGGTGGTGGTGACGTCGCTCAGCAGACTCTGGCTGAAATCGTGGTCGGCCCAAAAGGGAAAACCGCTCAGGTCGACTCCCACGGCGTGCACCGCATGCCCGCCCCAAATGGAGAACGCACCAGTGATTCCCCAAGGGCGGCCGGCCAGCAGCAGCGTACTGGCGTTCAGCAGGGCCAACGCAACAGCGCCCCAAAGCAACGGCCAAGGGCCGCGCAGCCAGTGACGCGAGGTACCGCTGCCGGTAAGCGTGCGTGTTTCCCGCGTCGAGAGTCTTCCGACAATCGCAAACAGGATCGCGAAAACCGCCAGGTGCAACACCAGTGCAGCGATCCAGCCCATTTGATGCACCAGCGAGATAGCACCCAGATTGGGCTGCTGGTTCCACCACGGAAGATGGAACGTGGCCAGCAGGCTGCCCGTGACGAAAGCCGTCAGCGTCAGCACCATGCGAGTATTGCCGCCACCAACGGTGAACAGGGTACCGCTGGCACAACCGCCGCCCAACTGCATGCCGATACCGAAAATCAATGCGCCAAAAGCCACCCCCCAACCCACAGGCGCGACAAAACCACGCACCGACAGACCGAAAATCTCCCCATACGCCAGCAACGGAAAGAAGAGGGTCACAGCCAAAGCCAACATGACCAGTTGGGCCTGGACCCCGGCACCGCGACGCTCGAAGACGAAAATCCGCCAAGCCGACGTGAAACCAAACGAGGCGTGGTAAAGCGACGCCCCCAATAGGCCTCCAACGATCACCAAAAGTCCCCGATCCCAGCCGAATCGATTTCCCACCGTTAATACCAGAAACGCCATCAGACCCAATGCAACGAGCACGGCACCTCGATTTTGCATCGTTGCATAAGGGGCAAGCTCGCCCCTTTCCACCGCTTCGCAAACGCTCATCTCCACCATTATCTCCGGGTTGACACGAAATTCCCAACGTATTGTCCGTACCCACGCTTCGATTTCAAGCCCGCCCCCTTGGGCGCGGCCGATGGACATAAGCTATGCTAGAGAATCCTCTGCCTTTCCCGAAATGGACGAACCCCCATGACTGAAATAACTCGACTGACGGGAATCTACACTCCGAATGTAGTCCCTCTGGACGATCGTGGCGAAATCCACGAAGCGGAACTGCGGCGCTACGTGGACTGGTTGATCGAGCGGGGAGTCCACGGGCTGTACCCCAACGGGTCGACCGGCGAGTTTACTCGATTCACGGCCGACGAGCGGCGGCGGATCATCGAGATCATCGTCGACCAGACGGCGGGCCGGGTCCCGATCCTGGCGGGGGCGGCCGAGGCGAACACGCGCGAAACCATCCGCGCGTGCGAGCATTACGACCGATTGGGAGTTCGAGCGGTGGCGATTGTGTCTCCGTTCTACTACAAGCTGACCCCAGCGGGCGTCTACGCTTATTTCAAGGAGATCGCCGATCATTCGCCCGTCGATGTCACGCTGTACAACATCCCCATGTTCGCATCGCCCATCGACGTACCGACGGTGGCTCGATTGGCAGAACAGTGCCCGCGTGTTGTCGGCATCAAGGATTCCTCGGGCGATCTGCCGCACATGATGCGGATGATTGCCGCCGTGCGGCCCGTGCGGCCCGATTTCAGCTTCCTGACCGGCTGGGACGCGGCGCTGATGCCGATGCTGCTGATCGGCTGTGACGGTGGAACGAATGCCACCAGCGGCGTGGTGCCCGAGATCACACGAAAGCTGTATGATCTGACGGTCTCCGGCGAATTGGACCAGGCTCGCGACCTTCAGTATCGCCTGCTGAAGCTGTTCGATGCCATGCTGTATTCCGCCGAATTCCCGGACGGTTTTCGTGCGGCACTCGCCTTGCGCGGCATCCAGGCGGGGGCGGGGCGTCAACCCAAATCGGACAGCCAGCGGATGGAATTGAGCGAATTGAGTCGCCAGTTGCAGTGCCTGCTGGCCGCGGAAGGCTTTACCGACGAACCTGTCGGCGGCTGCTGCGTGCAGCGAGAGATCGATCCCGAGCAGATTGCCAGGATCGTCCGCCAGGTGGTTGGCGACCTGCAACGCTCGACACCCGCAGGCTCGAACTGATATCCTGATCGACCAGCACCGGGCGACGGCCACAGGCTCTCGACGGATCTATCTGGGAAAGGATGCTGCATGACCCGATTGTTGATCAGTGTCCGCGATGCGGACGAAGCGGCGACGGCTCTCGCAGGCGGGGTCGATTTGCTGGACATCAAAGAACCCGATCACGGCGCGCTGGGCGCCGCGACGCCGGCGGTATGGCGAGCTGTTCTTGCCGTCAGCCAGGGTCGTGTCCCGACCAGTGCGGCGTTGGGCGAATTGCTGGAGCACACCCATCACGACGACGATCTGTTGGCCCGGTTCCAGTACGCCAAGATCGGGCTGGCTGGATGCGGCGTGCGTAGCGATTGGCTGCCGCGGTGGAGCGACTCACTACGACGGCTGCCACCGAGCGTCGCACCGGTCGCCGTCGTGTATGCGGACTGGACCGGCTGCCAGGCTCCGCCGCCGCTGGAGATCATCCAACAAGCGGCTGGACTGAGATGCCAGGCTGTCTTGTTCGATACCTATGATAAATCGGGCGGCAATCTGTTCGCGTACCTGCCGACGGACCAACTCGAGCGGCTGGTCGCCATGATCCGCGATGCGGGCCTGCAGGTCGTGTTAGGGGGATCGCTTGCGGGCCAGGCGATCACGACCGCTTGCCAACTGGCGCCGGACTACATCGCCGTGCGCGGCGCCGCCTGTCGAGGCACTCGCAACGGACCGGTGGATCTGGAGCGGGTCCGTTCCCTGACCGCTCTTCTGCACGCTAGTGCCGTTTTCAGTTCATCTCTTCAGGACCGCTTGGGTTGTAATTGACGGTGATTCGGGTACACTCGACGGCTTGGTACCCACTTCCAACGAACGGAGGATCTTGATCATGACGTTTGCACGCACTCCTTTCTTGCTTGTCGGTCTGCTGGCTGTGTTGACTGTCGGGACGGCGCATCGAGCTTTGGGCGAACGGCCCAATGTGTTGGTGATCATCACCGACGATCAACGAACCGATGCGGTCGGGCTGGGCGGCAGCCGCCACCTGGAGACGCCGAATATCGATCAACTGGGCAAAGAAGGCGTCTACTTCGCGAATATGTTCTGCACCACCTCGCTGTGTTCGCCCAGCCGGGCAAGCATCCTGAGCGGCTTGTATGCCCACACCCACGGGGTGACGGATAACTTTACGGAATACCCCGAGGACCTGAAGAGTTTTCCGATCGTTTTGCAGGAGGAGGGTTACAACACGGCTTACGTTGGCAAATGGCACATGGGCGAGGACAATGACGAACCGCGGCCGGGCTTCGATTGGTTCGTCACGCACAAAGGGCAGGGAAGATACTTTGACACCGAATTCAACTTCCATGGCCAACGCCGCGAAGTCGTGCAGGGGTATTACACCACGGTCGTGACGGACATGGCCATCGACTGGCTGAATCGCCCACGTGAAGACCAACCCTGGTTGCTGATGGTCGGCCACAAGGCCCCGCACAGTTTCTACTACCCGGAACCGAAATACGAGAATGCGTTCGATCACGTGCGGATCGCGTACCCAGAAACGGCCTTCATGCTGGACGACAAGCCGGCGTGGATCCAGGATCGGTTATCCACCTGGCACGGCATCTATGGCCCGCTGTTCGATTGGCGCAAGGAGTTCCCGGACGACAGTCCCGAGGCCGTGAAAGATTTTGAAGCGATGGTCCGCGCGTACTGGGCGACCTTGATCTCGGTGGACGATAGCGTCGGCCGCTTGTACGACGTGCTGAAGGAACGAGGGGAATTGGATAACACCGTTGTGGTATTTATGAGCGACAACGGCATTCTGAACGGCGAACACGGAATGATCGACAAACGGACCATGCACGAGCCCAGTATTCGCGTGCCGCTGGTGGTGCGTTATCCCGGACTGGTTGCCCCGGATCAACCCAAGGTGATCGAACCGCAAGTCTTGACGCTCGACATCGCACCCAGCATCCTGGAATTGTGCGGTGCACCGCCCTTGGAAGATATCCACGGCCGGTCTTGGGTTCGATTGGTTCGCGAAGGCGATCCCGATTGGCGGCGTTCCTGGTTCTACTACTACGATTACGAAGTCCAGTTCCCGTACACGCCGAACGTTCGCGGTGTACGCACCGATTCGTGGAAGTATGTCCGTTACCCGCACGGTGACGGCGGACCGGATCGGCACATGGCCGAACTGTACAACATCGAATTCGATCCCGAGGAACGTTACAACCTGATCGATCGGCCGAAGTACGCGCCGGTGGTCAAGCGGTTGCAAGCCGAATTGACTCGGTTGATGGCCGAAACCGGTCTGACGCCGGAAACCGACCCGATGCCGATCGACCAAGGCATCCAGCAGGAGCTGCCCGACCCCAAGATTCGCTAATCGGGTTTGCAGAAACTTACTGGGACTGGACGGACGATGCGGAACAAGACGTAGGAGAGTACGCTGATGAAAGACCGTTTCATGCTGTGGTTGCTCGGGGCGCTGGTGGCGCTGGTTCCGACCGGCGCTCCGTCGGTACTGGCAACCGAACGCCCCAACGTGCTGTTCCTGGCCATCGATGACTTGCGCAACGACCTGGGGTGTCTGGGCGTCCCACATGCCAAGACACCTGAGTTGGACGCGTTGGCGGCATCCGGCCGGCTGTTCACGCATCATTACGTTCACGTGCCGACATGCGGGTCATCGCGTTGTGCCTTGCTCCGTGGCCGTTACCCGGACCTGCCGGCCTATCTGGGCAACGGAGCCATCGCTTCGACGCACCCGCAATGGGCGGCGTCCAGCTTGCCAGCCGTGTTTCGGCAACACGGGTACCAGACGCTGTCGCTGGGGAAAATTACCCATTATCCGGGCGGAAGGACCGGGCGTGGCTGGGCGGAAGGCCCCGAAGAACTGCCGGGTGTCTGGGACCGCTGCTGGGTTCCCGAATCGCCATGGCCAACGCCCGAAGCGATGATGCATGGTTTCGCCAACGGTGTTGCCAGGGATCGAGGCCAGTCGCCGCCCTGGGAGGCGTTCGATGGTCCCGATGAATCCTATCCGGACGCCTGGGTGGCCGCCGACGCCGTACGAACGTTGGGCGAATTGGCCCAATCACAGGAACCCTGGTTTTTCGCCGTTGGTTTTTTCAAGCCGCATCTGCCGTTTGCGGCGCCGAAGAAATGGTTCGACATCCACGATCCCGCTGCGATCCCCGCTCCCGTGGTGACGGAACGCCCCGCCGATCCATCGGGTTGGCACGGCAGCGGCGAATTCCGTCGCAACTATGGGCACCAGGGCCGAGATCCCGACGACGACCCCGACTACGCTCGGCTGATGCGCCAGGCGTACGCCGCGTCGACCAGCTACATGGACGCGCAATTGGGACGCGTGGTTCGGGCGCTCGAACAACTGGGACTGGCCGACAATACGGTGGTTGTTGTATGGAGCGATCACGGGTTCCTGCTGGGCGAGCACGCGATCTGGGGCAAGCACTGTTTGTACGAACACGCGTTGCGTGCGCCGGTGATCATCCGCCATCCGGGCATGCCACATCCAGGCCAAGCCAGCGATGCGATTGTCGAGACGGTGGATCTGTTTCCCACGTTGCTGGAACTGTGCTCGTTGCCCGCGCTCGAAGGGCTGAGCGGCCGTAGCCTGAAGCCGCAACTGGACGATCCCACGGTCCTGGAAACCAAGCCGGCCCTTGCCTTCTGGACGGGCGGCAGGCGGACCATCCGCACCGATCGTTGGCGGCTGATCGTCCATCGACGAGGCGCTGCAGAGGAAGCGTTCGAGTTGTTCGACTATCAGACCGATCCACACGAATCGCAGAACGTGGCCGATCAGCATCCGGAAAAAGTCGCGAAACTGCTGGCGATCCTGAACGAAGCCCCCGATCCGTCGCGGCCTGCGCCCAAACGCTGACCACCTAGCAACCCACGGGCGATTGGCTCGTCGCTGGCCGCGTCTGCCTGACGACAACACCGGTCATTTCGCAGAGAATCCGAAGCTCGTACATCCAGGCGTGAGACAGGCCTTGTGGATTTGCCCTGTCATTCTATCGTCGTCCGGACGCGATGGTCGGCTTCACCGACCTCACCACGCCGATCAGCAAGGTAACGACGGTCAACGGTACGACGAAGCCGAGCATGATGCCGCCAAAGGTGCGACTGGCGTGTTCATTTGTAGCGGCGAGGATCAAGGAGGCGGTGTACATGCAGTAGTAAGCGAGAAACAGCCCGCCCTCCCAGCGGGCGATGACATGCCCGGTGAAGAAGATCGGCAAGCAGGCCAGAGCGACGGCAATCATCACCGGGATGTCCAAGCGCAGAGCGGTCTGCGAGACCTGAACGCCGCCGGGGGAAACTGCCGCGGACAACCCCAGTACGCACATGATGTTGAAGAGGTTGCTACCCACCACGTTGCCCACGGCGATGTCCCGCTCGCCCTTGATGCTCGCCAGAATCGAGGCCGCCACTTCCGGCAATGACGTTCCAGCGGCGATGATGGTCAAGCCGATCAGCAGTTCGCTCATGCCCAGGAGTTTGGCAATCGTCACCGATCCGTCCACCAGCCAACTCGATCCCAGGGTCAGCAACACCAGGCCGCCCAGGATCAATCCGATTTGCAGGGCCATCTGCCGGGAGGTTCTGTTCGGCGTCTCGGCAAAGTCCTGTTCGAATTCCTGTTGGACGGCGGCCGTTTCTTGGCGGCTTCGGAGAAGGGACCAACCGAGGTAGCAAATCAGTCCGAGGAACAGTCCGATACCGTCGATGCGCCCGATGTTGCCATCGAGTCCGAGGACCAGCAGTGCCACCGAGACGAGGATCATTATGGGAACATCCACTCGAATCAACTGGCTCGAAACGACCAGTGGCGTCACCAGAGCTGACACGCCGAGAATGAACAGCACGTTGAAAATGTTGCTGCCCACGACGTTCCCGATGGCAATGTCCGTTTGGCCGCTTAGACTGGCCTTCAGTGATACGGCCAGTTCCGGCGAACTGGTGCCGAAGGCGACCACGGTCAACCCGATGACAAGTGGTGAAATCCCAGCCAGGGTGGCGATTCGAGACGCTCCACGGACAAGAAGTTCGCCACCCACAACAAGAGTGGCCAGGCCGCCAAGGATGGAAAGAATTGCTGTCGTCATCTGGTTGTGGCAGCACTCCTGGTGCCAGCCCCCCTGATACCGCTTTTCCAAAAAAACCCACTGGTGCACATTCTACACACCCAGCTTGATGGAACTACCCGGTGGATGCTGGCAGCCGAAGCAGCGGCAGAACAGGGCATCCAGCAGACCACCCAGGTCTTGCAGCTCAGCGCCGAACGGCTCGAACAGTGGTGCCAACAATTGGGCCTGATCAGCCAATCGCCGAAGACCGAAGGGATGCAGCCTGCTTCGCAAAGGAATCGATGGCCCGGCGGCCCTCTGTCGCGAGCAACT
>SKVE01000032.1 GCA_007129635.1 Planctomycetaceae bacterium | reverse complement strand
GTGGTAGGTCACCAGCCCGTAGAATCCGGCCAGAACCAAGCCGCCGGCCACATACCAGGTCCGTAGATGCCCGCCCACGTACCCGACACTGAACAACAACGCAGCGACCAGAAACAACAGGGTGCGAGCATGGGTCAGCCATCGGTCACTGGCTGTGATCTGGCGCTGGGCCTCCGTCGCAGTGTCGAGCCCGGCGCGATACTCGGCTTCGATCTCCGCCCGTGTTTTTCCCATCGTTTTCCTTTCGGATACTGTGCAAATGACTCCTGGTCAGTAAGATAGACGACCATCGACTTCAAGCCAAGCAGAAGGATCGCAGATGAAGGAACCGTCCGGCCCGCTACCCGACCAACGGCCTGCCGCCCGCAGATTGCACAGTCTATGCGTATTCTGTGGTTCCAGCACGGGCAATGACCCGGCTTTTTGCCAGGCAGCTCAAGCCCTGGGCGACGCACTGGTCCACCAGCAGATCACTTTGGTGTATGGGGGCGGTAATATCGGGCTGATGGGCGTGATCGCCGACCGAGTCATGCAAGGAGGCGGTCGAGCGATCGGCGTGATCCCACGGCAACTGCAGGAGAAAGAATTGGCACACCACGGTATCACCGATCTGCACGTCGTCGATTCGATGCACCAACGCAAGGCTCGGATGGCCGAATTGGCCGAAGCGTTCGTCGCCATGCCCGGCGGATACGGGACCATCGAGGAATTCGCCGAGGTGCTGACGTGGAGCCAGTTGGGATTACACACCAAACCGATGGGGTTGCTGAACGTTTCCGGTTACTTCGACCACTTCCTTCGCTTTTTGGATCACGCGGTCGATGTCCGATTGCTACAGCTCGAACATCGCCGCTTGGTACTTGAAAGCGACCACGTCGATCACCTTTTAACGCAAATGCACGACTGGCAAGCCCCCAGCCTGCCCAAGTGGATCGAGTCCGAAGCGACATGAGCTGGGTCGATGAGGAGTACATCACGGATCCCTCCGACGGGGTCCGACGATTCGAGTAACAAGGAGAACACCATGCGTAACGCTACTTGGAACAAGATCATGGTCGTCTGGCTGGCGGTAACGATCCAGGGGCCTGCCCTGGCGTCCCAGTGGCCTCAATACACCGAGAACCCT
This sequence comes from Planctomycetaceae bacterium, assembly GCA_007129635.1. GTDB lineage: Bacteria > Planctomycetota > Planctomycetia > Pirellulales > Pirellulaceae > SKKK01. The sequence goes on along the minus strand of SKVE01000032.1, from coordinate 6,937 downwards.
TTCGTTATCGATCTGGCACTGCCTGCGCCGCAGGATTCTCAAGGCGGTTTGCTGACCGCCGATCTGACCGGTGACGGACGCATGGACTTTCTGATCACCGTCCCGGGGCACATCGCGGCCCATGCCAATGATGGTCGTCAACTCTGGATCAAAGAGATCGACGTCCGCATCGGGGGCAGTTCCGAGCGTGAGGGACTGCCGGGGCATAACGCACCGGGTGTCACGGCGGCAGACATCAACGGCGACGGCCATACCGAAGTGCTGTTCTTGACACACAGCCGCGTGCTGCACGTGATCGACGGTCGGACGGGCGAGCTGCGATGGACGGCTCAGCCATCCCATCCCGCAGGCGCCGAACGTTGGGAGCATCTGGTGATCGCCTATTTCCGTGGCCTGGGCGATCGGGACCTGCTGCTGCAGGCGACCAACAAGCAGGGGTACCGGGTTGGGCACTATCTGGCCGCTTATGCTCTGGAGGATTTGCAGGCTGGTCGCGACGAACCGCTCTGGTCCCGCGACGATTTCTTGACTTGTGCCCACAACGGAGCCCGCATCGCTGACCTGGACGGGGACGGGCGGCACCAAGTGCTGGGTGGCGACATCATCAGCTCGACGGGCCAGTTGTTGTACAAGGTGCCGGTGCGCGGTCATCTGGACGCGATCGGGGCTTACAAAGTCCGCGAGGACATCCCCGGTCTGCAAGTCGTGGCGGTGGAGGAAGGCGGGCCGCAGCGAGTGTTCTTGTACAATCACGAAGGACTGATCTGGGAAGCCGAGTACCGTCGCTGGGAGCCCCAGAACTTTGTGGCCGGCAATTTCGATCCCAGCCGGCCCGGCAAAGAGATCTGGAACCGCAGTCGTTATAACGTGAACCAGCGTCCCTTTGTGTTCGATTCGCGAGGCCAATGGATCATCCAATACGAGATGGCCGATGTGGCCCCCGAAGGCTGGACCGACAGCGGAGTGGAATTGATCTGGAGCATCCATTGGACGGGCGAGGACAAGCAACTGGCCGCAGCCACCGAACGTCACGGCAGCGGCGACGTGGCCCTGTTCGACCCCCTCACCGGCCAGTTCGTGCAGCGGTTCCCGGAACAGGCCGATCGATTGTATGTGGCCGACGTCTCGGGCGATTGGCGGGAAGAGATCCTGGTCATCAACGGCAACCAGCTCCGCATCTACCACAACCCCCAGCCGAATCCCCACCCCGACCGGCCTCGTCTCTGGCAGCAGGACCACTACCGGCGCGCCAAACTGACGTACAACTATTACAGCCCTTAGCCCAAACCACGCAAGCTTTCCGTTTCGATCCTGGAACGACGTAGATAAGGAACTCTGGTGTCCGGCAAGGAGCCCAAGAACCCAAGCGACGATCGCTTACCGGACAACGGGGTCATGGGCGTCGTCGAGCCGACGGACGAATTGGTGACCCCCGTGCTGGATGGGCAGATCCGCTCGGGGAAACTTGCCGGCAAGACCCTGACGCAAGCCATCATCATCCTGGCGGCACCGGTGTTTTTCGAGCACCTGCTGGGCGCGATGGTTGGCTTGGTCGACATCATGTTGACGGGCGGTTTGGGCGAGATCTCGACCCCGGCCCTGGACGCCGTCAGCATCGGCTCGTATGTCGGCTGGTTCATCGGCATCGCCGTCAGCTCCCTGGGCATCGGTTCGCAGGCGCTGATCGCCCGATCCTTGGGACGCGGCGATACGCACGAGGCGAATCATGGACTCGGCCAGGCCGCTGGCTTCTCGATCGGTTGGGGCATCCTGATCGCTGCGACGCTGTACGCCGCCGCCCCTGTCCTGGCAACGATCGGCGGGCTGTCGGAAGAGGCTCGCCACTACTGCGTCCAGTATGTGCGGACCCACGCCTTGGGTGTTCCCTTCGCCTCGTTTATGTTCATTGGGATCATGAGCCTGCATGGAGCCGGCGAGATGGTCAAGCCGTTCTACGTGATGGTCGTGGTCAACCTGGTCAACATCAGCGCCAGTTGGTATTTCAGCGGCGCGACGATCAGTCTGGGACATTGGACCTTCCAGTCGCCCGGCGATTGGGGCGTCGTCGGGATTGCTACCGGTACGGTGTTGGCTCATGCTTCGGGAGCGTTGCTGATCCTGCTGCTGATGATCCGTGGCGTCAAAGACCTGCGTCTGCACTGGTGGTCGCTGCCGATTTACCCCGAGTTACTGTGGCGGATCATTCGCATCGGCGTGCCCAGCTTTTTCGAAGGCATGGGGATGTGGATCGGTAACCTGCTGGTCATCGGTGTCGTTGGGCTGATCGCACGAGCTCAAGCCATCGAAGGCATCACCCGGGAAGGCCTGATGGGCGCGCACATCATCACCGTCCAGTGGGAGGCGTTCAGCTTCTTGCCCGGCTTTGCCATGGGCATCGCCGCCGCGACACTGGCGGGACAGTATCTGGGCGCCGGTAATCCGCGAATGGCTACGCAAGGGATCTTCCTCTGTACGGCCATCGCCATGGCGTTCATGTCCCTGGCGGGCATCGGCTTTTGCCTTTGGGGCGAACCGCTCACGCGTTTGATCAGCAACGATCCGCTGCACCTGGAATTGGTGCCCAAGCTGCTGTTTATCTGTGGTCTGATCCAAGCGAACTTTGCGCTGGCCATGGTCCTACGCACCGGGATGCGCGGCGCCGGCGATACCCGGTGGGCCATGATCATCACTTGGTCCAGCACCTACCTGATCCGTCTGCCCGCTGCTTACATCCTGGGCTACCAACTCGAATATGGACTGATCGGTGTCTGGATCGCGTTGAACGCCGAGATCGTCATCCGGTCGCTGCTGTTCCTGGGACGCTTCCTCCACGGCGGCTGGCGACACATCCGCGTCTGAGGCGGCCTCGCCTGGCTCCTGGACTCGGTCCACGTCGCCAGGAGTCATTTTCGGGCAACGACCATCCACATGGAAAACGCTTCGACCGAAAACGACTCCCGCCCCCTTCCGCCGCACCGTGCGCAATCCAGGTTAACACCGTTTGAGAAATCACTGTCCAATGTCCCCTCGCCCCTCGTGGGAGAGGGCAGGGTGAGGGGGCAGAAAGTGCGTCAGCTATTTCTCGAACGGTGCTTAACCGACGACGGGGTAGATTCAGCGGCTGGAGGCGATTCGAGCTAATGCGATCTCGGCCAATTGTCGGACCTCGGCATCCTGGTCCTGCAAGCGGGCCTGCAGCGTTTCGGTTGCATCGGCTGCGACTGGCCCCAAGCTGCCCAACGCAAAGACCGCCAGGCGTTGGATGGCGACGTCTGATGAATCCAACAGCAGGATCAGGTGCGGAACCGAAGGTTTGCCGATGGCGATCATCGCATCGATCACGGCCCGTTGCAGTTCAGCATCCTCCGTGCGAAGTGTCTGTGACAGTTCATCCAACGCGGCTGCTGCGGGCGTTCCGATCCTGCCAAGACGCACAACGAAAACCGTCCGGACCGCCGGGTCAGGCTCGTCGGCCAGTGCCCCCTGCAGCCACTGCACCGCCTGCGGTGGATCGGCCACTCGAGCGATCGCCACGGCGGACGCAGAGCGGACGGCGGAGTCCGCGTCGGTGCGCAGCAGTTCGTTTAACAAAGGCAACGCATCCTGGGCTTGGCTCTGCATGCTCGCGATCAGCCGGATGACGGCGATGCGATTCGCCGAACTCTCCGCAGACGAGATCATCAGGCTGGTCAAAGGTTCCAGGGCCGTGAGCAGTTTATCGTGAGGCAAACGGCGGACGGCGGTCAGCGCGATGTGGCGCACCGTCGCATCCTGGTCTGCCAGGCTGCGGATAAAAGCGGCGGCGATCGTCTCATCGTTGGGGTTGAATCGTTCCAGCAGATCGAAAGCCACGCCTCGACGCACGAAGGCGGAATCGTGAGCCAGCAGCGCAGCCAGATCTTCGGAGGAGAAAGGACGCAACGTCTGAGCGATTCCCTCGGCGGCCTGGCGTCGCGCCTCGGGCGCGCCGCTCATCAAAGATTCGCACCAAGTTTCCCATTGGGTTTCTGGCGGCAATTCCTGAGAGGTCGGATCGGACGCCGGCGCCACATCCTTCCGATTCGTGTCCTCCAACACGATACCGGCCTTCGGGGGTTCGTCCTGGTCAGGAATATCGCTGAGCAACGAACCATCCGACGTTGAAGGGCTCTTGGGCTCCTGAGCATCGGATTGCTGGTCCGGGGCTTCTGCCAGCGGTTGCTCGGAGGCGGAAGGGCGAAGAGGCTCGCGCGATGGGGTGCCCGTCGGGTCACTGGATCCACAGCCCGGAACAAAACGCAACATCAGCAAGACCAGCAGACAACGACGGAAGACCAACATCCTTCGACTCCTTCGACCGACTTCCCCCGAAAAAAAGCTCCGCCCAAAGTCTACCATACCAGATCGCAGGGGATGTCGGCCAGTCCAATCGTCAAGTCAGCAGATCGATCGAAGCGATCACCAACAATCCGATGCTCAGCATCCAGTTCGCGTGAAAAAAGGCGGCATTCACGCGGCTCAAGTCGTCAGGCCGCACCAACCGATGTTCCCAACCCAGCAGCACTGCCGCGGCAGCAACGCCCCCTGCGTAGATCCAGCCCAGTTCCAGGCGATCCGCCCACCACGGCAAACCGATCAAGACCACCAGCATCGCCGCATGCGAACAAGCGGCCAGGCGAAGCGCCCCGGCGATGCCCAGTCGCACGGGGATACTCTGCAAGCGGGCGCGTGCATCGAAACCGGCATCCTGGCAGGCATAGATGATGTCGAACCCGGCTACCCACAACATCACCACCAGTCCCAACAGTGCGGCGGGCAGCAGATCGGCCGGTTGCTGCCAGACCCACTGGCCTCGCAGGGCGATCCAGACCGAAAGGGGCGCCAGCATCAAGGCCGCACCCAACCAGAAATGGCATAGCGCCGTAAATCGCTTGGTCAGACTGTACCCAAATAAGAACAGCAGGACAGGCAACGCCAGCACCAAGGGCAGGATGTTGGGCAAAAACAGCAGCGTGCCGAGGATGAAACCGAAGGAACAAACGATCGTGAAGCCCATGACCATCGCCGACGAGATCTTGCCCGCCGGCAGATGGCGGCCGGCGGTACGGGGGTTCTGAGCGTCAAGATGACGGTCTGCGATTCGGTTGAAGGCCATCGCCGCACTGCGAGCAAAGACCATGCATATCAGGATTCCCGCTAGATGCGTCCATGAAAACCCAAGCCTGCCGCCGTCGGGGGTCGGCGCTGCCCAGGCCATCACGGCGGCCAACAAGGCAAACGGTAACGCAAACAGCGTATGGCTGAAGCGAATCAATTCCAACAGGTTTCGTAGGTGGTGAAACATCAAAGGCAGCACAGACGAAAGGTGATCGGGCAGCGCACCGGTTACGCCAACAAAAACTCAGGGTGTTCCCCAGCGTTTGACCAAAGTGTTTTCGACGTTCAACTGGTCCAGGACGCGGGAAACGACGAAATCGACCAGGTCGTCCAGCGATCGGACTCCGTGATACCAACCGGGCATCGCAGGCAAAACGACCGCTCCCGCTTCGGCAGCCAGCAGCATATTCTTCAACTGGATGGCGGACAAAGGCGTCTCGCGCGGCACGAGCACGAGACGCCGATGTTCCTTCAAGTGCACATCCGCTGCCCGCTGCACCAGATTGTTGCTCGCCCCATGCACCACGCCGCTCATCGTGCTGCCCGAACACGGGCAAATCACCATGCCTTTGGTCAGGAACGAACCGCTGGCGATCGGAGCCATGAAATCACCGTAGTGGTGGTAGTGGATGGCTGAAGCTCTCTCGCTTCGTCGCTGCAGCGAGTCCATCAGGCTCTCCAACGTGCGGCGAATCACCACCTGCAGGTCCGAGGGGTCCGTCGATTCGGCTTCTGTCCAGCCATGAATCAAGTCCTCGAGGCGAAAATCTCGCAAATCGACGCGAATCCCCAGTTCCTGCTGCAGGACCATCGCAGCCGAGGGGCTGATGGTCAGATGGACCGATTCGTCCGCCTGCAGCAGGCAGTCTAATAGACGAACCGCGTACAACACACCACTGGCGCCGGTCATGGCAACAACAAGAGGCGGCTTCATTTCACCCCCACGTAAAGAGTTGCGATCCCAAAAGTCAGAGGGTGGATGGACACGCTGTGCAGCCCCGCTTCACGCATTCGTTGAGCCATTTGCTGGCCCGCAGGGAACTCTCCCACACTCTCCGGCAGATAGTCGTAAGCCTGTTGCGAATTTCGCGCGAACCACTGCCCCAGCCGTGGCAGGATGTATCGGAAGTAGAATCCGTACAGGGCACGCATCGGCTGCCAGGTGGGCATCGAGAATTCGAGGATCGCCACCCGCCCGCCAGCGTTGCAGACCCGAACCATCTCGCGCAAGCCGGCATCCGTGTCCGCCACATTCCGTAGGCCGAAGGCCACCGAGACGATCTGAAATTTCGAATCTTCGAAAGGCAGATGCTGCGTGTCTGCCTGCATAAAGGTCACCTGGCCATCCAGTCCGGCTCGATCCCTCTTCTGCTGGCCGATCTGCAACATTTCCGAGCAAAAGTCCGTGCCGAACACGGCAGCGCTGCCGCGCGCTTGGCGATGATACGCAAACGCCAGATCGCCGGTCCCTGTGCACACGTCCAAAATCGGCAGGTCGCCCCGAGGGGGCACGATCCGAGTTGTCCGCCAGCGCCAGTAGCGATCGACGTTCAGCGACAGCAGATGATTCATGCGATCATAGCGCGGAGCGATCTCGGCAAACATCTGCTGCACTCGCTGCTCGCTTTTGTCGACAGGCATAACGATCCTTTGGATGACGCGAGGCCTCGTTAGTCACTAAGGATAAACAGGGGCTCGCCAAAATAACAGTTCTCACAGTGTTTGGGGCTGTTCATCCATGCTGAACGATTCCTAAGGTAGTATAAGAAACCCACCAAGTATGGAAAGACGACCGAGTTAC
>SKVE01000900.1 GCA_007129635.1 Planctomycetaceae bacterium | reverse complement strand
CTGCGTGTGTACCGTGGTAGTTTGGATTCAAAACCATTGGCGGCTGTCGCGGCACCAGCGGGTTAGGTCTCGGTGAGGGGGAGATTCGATGGGTGATTCGGTACTGGCGATCGAGCGACGGGGCTTGCGTCGTTGGGCTTTGGTGGCGGACTACGCGGCGTTGACCAAGCCGCGGATTTCGGCCATGGTGCTGATCGTTGTGGCGGTCGCGGCGTTGATGGGCAGCGGCGGTCAGTGCACGGGCTGGCCGATGGTTCATGCGTTAATGGGAACCCTATTGGTAGCTGCCAGTGCCAGTGCGATGAATCAATGGTTCGAACGTCGTCGAGACGGGCTGATGCTGCGAACCGCCGGTCGTCCGTTGCCTGCCGGTCGTCTGAGCCCGCTGCATGTCACGGTGTTTTCCTTGGTAACCTTGATCGCTGGCACGCTCTATTTGTCCTACCTGGTCAATCTTCCCGCGGCTGCCTGGGCTTTGGCGACTTGGCTGCTTTACGTCGTGATCTATACGCCGGTCAAGCCCTGGACGGCTCAGAACACGGCCATTGGCGCTGTTTCGGGAGCGCTGCCGGTGTTCATCGGCTGGAGTGCGGTCAGTGGATCGTGGGACGTGGCGGCGGCGCCCGGCGGACTGGCCTTGTTCCTTATTCTGATGTTGTGGCAGTTTCCTCATTTTATGGCCATCGCATGGATGTATCGTCGGCAATACCAGCGGGCCGGGTTGAAGATGATGACGGTGGTCGAACCGACAGGGCGGTTGGCCGGTTGGTACGCGGTGATCGCTGCTGCCTTGTTGTTGCCCGTCAGTTGGGCGCTATCCTGGACAACGCCGTGGCACGAATCGATTTTTTATCTGAGCATCGCATCCGTGCTGGGGCTGATCCAACTGCGGTTTGCGATCCGCTTCCTGAAATCTCGCACGGATCAGACGGCTCGATCGTTGCTGCGGATCACCCTGTTGTATCTGCCGCTGTTATTGCTCGCCATCGTCTTTTACACCATTTGAATGAACACCACACCGTCAGCGATCGATATCCGCGATTTGACTCACCGCTACGGTCGTCGCGTCGCGCTGGCCGATTTGACGTTGCAGATCGAACCTGGCGAGATGTTTGCCATCCTGGGCCCGAACGGTTGCGGCAAGACCACCTTGTTCCGTCTGCTGTCCACATTGATGCGACTCCAATCAGGCTCCGTCTACGTCCTCGGCAAGCAGCTTCCGCAGCAGTCCGATGAGGTTCGTCGCCGGATCGGCGTTGTTTTCCAGTCGCCCAGCCTGGATCGGAAGCTGACCGTGGGGGAGAATTTACGCTTCCAAGCCGCGTTATATGGAATCCGTGGCCGGGCTCTTGTCCAGCGGCAGCAGGAACTGCTGGATCATCTGGGCTTGGCCGATCGGATCCACGAGCGTACCGAGCATCTGTCGGGAGGACTGCGACGGCGAGTCGAATTGGCCAAAGGGATGTTGCACCGCCCTTCGCTGTTGCTGTTGGATGAACCCAGCACCGGCTTGGATCCGGGAGCACGAACGGATTTATGGAGATACCTCGAGTGGTTACGGGACGAGCATCAGGTGACCGTTGTCTTGACGACGCATCTGCTGGACGAAGCCGAGCGAGCGGATCGGATTGCGATCTTCAGCCAAGGGCGTCTGGTGGCATTGGATCATCCCGAGGCGTTAAAAGCCTCGATCGGTGGCGATTCGATCACCATCCGCGGTCAGGATTCTGCGACTCTGCGGCAGGCGATCGCCGACCGGTTCCAGGTGGCGGCCAAGGTGATCGATGGTCATGTCCGGTTCGAGCACCCGGATGGAGCGCAGATCCTGGCCCGCGTGATGGAAGCGTTTTCGGATCGAATCCAGTCGATCACGTTGGGCCGTCCTTCGTTGGAAGATGTGTTCATCGACAAGACGGGCCATCGTTTTTGGAGCCATGGCGAGGATGATGCAGCGACCTGAAGACACTATCCCCGACCGCGGTGGGTCCAACGACAGGACGACCGCCTGCCCTTGGCGAGCGTCGATTACCTTGGCTTGGCGCGAGATCTTGCGGTTTTTGCGGCAGGGCAGTCGCGTGGTGGGGGCGATCGGGCAACCCGTGATCTTCTGGATCTTCTTCAGCGCCGGCTTCGATCGCAACTTCCGATTGGAAGCCGGCTCGGAGGGCCAAGTCGCCTCGTTTGCCGAATACTATTTCCCGGGCACCCTGGTTTTGATCTTGTTGTTCACGGCCATCTTTTCAACCATTTCGTTGATCGAGGACCGCCGCGAGGGCTTCCTGCAATCCGTGTTGGTCGCCCCTTTGCCCAGATGGTCGATGGTCCTGGGCAAGGTAGCCGGGGGCGCGGTGCTGGCGGTCATCCAAGGCGGGCTGTTTCTGCTGCTGGCACTGACGTTGCCCGTCGAGTTCAGCTTCTGGAAATTGGTGCAAATCGCCGCGTTGATGCTGCTGGCGTCGCTGGGGCTGACCTCACTGGGTTTTACGATCGCCTGGCGGATGGAATCGACTCAAGGTTTTCACGCGATCATGACCGTCTTCTTGATGCCTTTGTGGCTGTTGTCCGGCGCCTTCTTCCCGGTTCCCGCGTTGGCAGCCGATTCGACCTGGCTGCAGATCGGGCTGTATGGGATCATGCAGGTCAATCCGCTGACCTACACGGTCGCCGGCATGCATCAGTTGCTTTACGATGGGCCTTTGTCCAGCGCCTTGGATCTGCCCCCCATGGTCTTTTGCTGGTGGGTGACGATCGTCGCCACGGTTTTGATGTTCTTTGCCGCTTGTTGGACGGCCACGGGCTCCTCCAGGGCAGGCCCGTAGAAAGGAGCCGATGATGGATCAAGTTATCCCGTATCTTCCTCATGTCAATGCCTCCTTGAACACCTTGGCGATGATTCTTCTGATCGCCGGATGGACGGCCATCAAGGGGCGGCGGGAATCGCTGCATCGGAACTTGATGATCAGCAGTTTTGCAGTGTCGGTGGTGTTTTTGGGATGCTATCTGGTGTATCATTTCAACACGACGATGCTCAAACGTTTTCCGGATTACCCGCCGGATCTTGTGCGGATTATCTACTTTTTCATCCTGACTTCTCATACCATCTTGGCGGCTGCGGTGCCGTTTTTGGCCATCGCGACTCTGTATTTTGCGTGGCGAGCCCAATGGGCCAGGCACGTGCGGATCGCCCGCTGGACTTTTCCGATCTGGCTGTACGTATCGGTAACCGGCGTGTTCGTTTATCTGATGCTGTACCAAATCTATCCGCCACGTTAGCATAGGAAGCAGCGCGATGAAGCGATTTTATTAGACACTGCTGATTCGATTTGGACATGACGCATGACGTTTGCTCGCCCACCAAAGGTCGCCTGGTTACTGCTGGTCATCTGGCCGTGCGCGCCCGCGGTGGCTCAGCAGTTCCGCGTCTGGCAGGTCGTCGAGTTTTCTGAGGAGGTTCAGGTCGATGAGGCAGATCATGTCGCTCGTTCCCATCTGGAAACGATCGAACGCTTTCTGGATGCCGACCAATGGGACGAAGCCATCGAGGCGCTCCAGCGGCTGATGGACACCGATGGCGACACATTGCTGGCATTACGCAGTCGGCGGGGCGCGGATCTTCGAGCGGGCGAATTCCTACGTTATGTCAGCCTGCGGGACTATTGCCAAATGCGATTGGCCTCGCTGTACGGTCGATCCGATCAAGCGTTGGAGCAGTACCGTGCACAGGTCGATTCGTTGGCCGAAAGCTGGTTGCGCGAAGCGACCGCTCGCGACGACGCCGGCCCGTTGCGGCGTGTGATCGCGCGTTTCTTTGTCAGCTCCTACGGCGATCGAGCACTGTACCAGTTGGGAGAGATGAAACTGGCGCAAGGAAGGTTCACCCACGCGCGGGCAGCGTGGGAGCGGATCAGTCCTGAATTGCGAATCGGTCCGGAACTCGCCCGTCAGGCCGGTCTTTTTCCAGGGCTCCCCCTCTGGTTGGCACATCGGATCGTTCCCACCGACCAGACGTTGGAAGCATCGCCGGAAGAAGCTTCGGCTCGGATTCTGGACGCCTTGCCGCCCGAAGGGGCCTGGTTGGCTTATCCCGATGCGGATTTGGACTTGGCGGATGTACGAGCCCGTTTGATCTTGGTCTCGATCCTGGAGGGGTCGCTGACGCGAGCCGAACTGGAATGGGAATACTTTGGTCGATTGCATCCGACGGCTGAGGGCACGTTGGGCGGGCGTCAAGGGCCGTATGTGGAACTGCTGGGCGATTTGCTGGAACAGAGCCGTTCGTGGGAGCCGATCCCGCCGCCAGCCGACTGGGCAACCTTCGGCGGTGCCGCATCGCGAGGCAAGATCGCGACGGGCCGCATCGATGTGGCGCTGCGCCCGCTGTGGGTCGTCGATCTGCCTCGGCAAACCTGCGAGGCTCAATGGATCGACGGCGTGACTCGACCCGGTGAATCGCGGCAGGGACTGTTGAGTTACCATCCGCTGGTCGTGGACGACAAAGTCCTGCTTGCGACCGGCGATCGGATCGAAGATGTCCAAGCGTTCGACTTGCACACCGGACGATCTCTTTGGCCGAGCACCGACCTGACCGAGCCAACTCGAGCGGACTCCGGTGGTTTCGCGCCGGCGGGGCAGGAACCCCGATTTGGCCCCGGGTTGCAGTTGCGCCCCGGGCCGCAGCAGCGCCACGGGGTTGCGAGGTATACGATGACGGCGGCGGGAAATCGTCTGTTCGTCAAGCTGGGCACCCAGGCGACGTCGGTCGTACCCAGCCATCGGTTCGATCCGACCTCGCCCGGGTATCTGGTGGCGTTGGACTTGGAAGCCGAGAAGCGGCGGATGTTCGAGCTTCATCTGGAACCGGAGATCTGGGGTGACGGCTGGGCGTTTGAGGGAGCACCGTTGATCGATGGCGAGAACCTGTACGTTATCCTACGACGCCGCGAGAATCTTCGCACGCAATCGCACGTTGCCTGCTTTGTCATGCGACGCCATCGAGCCGAATTGCGTTGGCGGACTCGGATCGTCACCGCCGAATCGCCGGCTCAAGGCGAACTGGACGAATACACGCACAATCTGCTGACCCTGGATCAAGGCGCGTTGTACGTGAACACCAACCTGGGCGCGGTGGCGTCCTTGGACACCGACGACGGGCGACTGCGTTGGCTGGTGCGATATTCGCGTGCGCCGTTGACCAGCCAGGACTTCGAGCGGACGGGCCGTTACCTGCTGCGGGACTTGAACCCCTGCCTGGTCGATCGGGATACGGTTTACACGGCGCCCAGCGACAGCGATCGAATCTTTGCACTCGATGCGGCGACCGGAATGCTGTTGTGGCAGACGGCGCCCGGCCATGCCGAAGATGCCGTGCATTTGCTGGGAGTCAACGCGACACATCTACTTGCCAGCGGGGACCGCATCTATTGGATCGACCGCTACACGGGAAACGTCCATGGACGGTTTCCCGAACGCGTCGAGACCGATCTGCGAGGGTACGGCCGTGGCGTGATGGTCGGCCAAGAACTCCTCTGGCCGACTCGCGACCGAATCTATGTACTGGCTCAGGACGGCCCGCGCAGTGTCCGCCAACCGATCGAACTGGCGCCGATCGGCATGACCGGCGGCAACCTGGTGCCCGCAGGGGATGTCCTGCTGGTAGCCGGGGCTGATCGGCTGGCGGCTTACAATCCCTGGGGATACCATAACAAGAAGGCAGAGCCATGACGTTCGAATCGGATGACCTCCAAGCGGTCGAGCAACTGCATCAGGCATATCAGCAGATCGCCGGCGAACTGGCCCGGGTGATCGTCGGCCAGCAGTCGGTGATCGAGCAGTTGATGATCGCCATGTTTGCGCGGGGGCATTGCCTGTTGGTTGGCGTGCCGGGACTGGCCAAAACCCTGATGATTCGCACCGTCGCCGATGCGCTGACGTTGCAGTTCAGCCGCATCCAGTTTACGCCCGATCTGATGCCCTCGGATATCACCGGCACCGAAGTCATCCAAGAAGACCGATCGACCGGGCTGCGTGAACTGAGGTTCTTGCCGGGTCCGGTCTTTGCCAACATCATCCTGGCCGACGAGATCAATCGCACACCGCCCAAAACGCAAGCCGCTTTGCTGGAAGCCATGCAGGAGCATCAGGTGACCGCCGGCGGCCAGCGGCACAGGCTGCCCGAACCGTTCTTTGTGCTGGCGACACAGAATCCGATCGAGCAGGAGGGGACGTATCCGTTGCCCGAAGCGCAATTGGATCGTTTCATGTTCCACGTTACGGTCGATTATCCGGACGAAGACGAGGAACTGGAGATTGTCAAACGCACGACCACCGACACCGAGGCACAGATCACCGCGACCTTGGACGCACAGCAGATCACCGCGCTGACGCGTATCGTCCGCAAGGTCCCCGTGGCCGATCACATCGCCCGCTACGCGTTACGGCTGGCTCGGCTCACTCGCTGCCAGCAACCCGGCGTGCCGGATTTTGTCCGCGAGTACGTGATGTGGGGCGCCGGGCCGCGAGCCAGCCAGTACCTGGTGCTGGGCGCCAAGGCGCGTGCCGTCCTCCAGGGCCGCTACTATGTCAGCCAGGACGATATCCGCGCGGTCGCTTTGCCCGTGCTGCGGCACCGCATCAAGACCAATTTCGCTGCGGATGCGGAAGGCGTCTCGGCCGATGACATCATCCGACGTTTGCTGGAGTTTTTGCCTCGAGTCGTAGACGAAGCCCAAGATGACACCCAATCCCGAAAAGCATTACCCAACGTCTTTCGATCCTCGGACGCTCGCTAAACTGCAAGGCCTGGCCCTGCGGGCTCGACACATCGTCGAAGGCTACGTGGCCGGTTTGCATCGCAGTCCTTACCGCGGGTTTTCCATCGAGTTTGCGGAGCACCGTGAATACGCCCCGGGCGATGATCTGCGCTACGTCGACTGGAAAGTCTTCGGACGCACCGACAAGTTCTACTTGAAGCAGTACGAAGACGAGACGAATCTGATCTGCTACTTGGTACTGGATGTCAGCGAGAGCATGCGTTACCGCAGCGTCGACGGCAGCCTGTCCAAGTTGGAGTACGCCCAATGCTTGGCCGCCGCGATGGCCTGGCTGGTGTTGCACCAGCAGGACGCGGTGGGGTTGGTCACCTTCGATGACCAGATCCGCACCAACGTCGCGCCCAGCAGCAACGCATCCCATCTGCGTACCCTGCTGCAGGTCATGGAGGATGTCCGGCCGGTCGCCAAAACGGCCACCGGCCCGATCTTCCACGAACTGGCCGAACGGTTTCGTAAACGGGGCGTCGTGTTGATCTTAAGCGATCTATTCGATGATGTCGGATCCCTGATGGCCGGCTTGAAGCATTTCTCGCACCGGCGGCACGACGTCATCCTGCTGCACGTGCTAGACCCGGCGGAACTGGAATTCCCCTTTCGCAACCCCACCATGTTCCAGGGCCTGGAACAGTTTCCGGAACTGCTGGCCGACCCTCGATCGCTACGCAAAGCCTACCTGCAGGAGATAGAGCGGTTTCGCACCGAGGTCCAAAAAGGCTGCCGCCGGTACGAGATGGACTACCAATTGATCCGCACCGATCAACCGCTGGACGTAGCGTTGTCGAAGTATCTGGCCGAACGTTCCGACCGCGTCCGATAAGCTGCCGGGGATGGCTGTCTGCGCGTGCCCCTTCTGTTTAGGATGCCCTTATTTCAATCAAAACCGACTTTAAAAACAGAAACGCTGGATTCGGGGCCGTTATTTGCAAACGTCACCGTGACGTTCATGTCCCCAATCAGATCGCCAGTCAACGTACGACTTTCTTCGCCTTTTGGAGCACTTGAACTGTCCGTGTCCTTCACAGACAGGGACTTCTCCTCCGCAGTGGCCACGACCTCCAATCTAGTATTCTCCGTTCGCGGAACCACACGTACGCTCCTAACCGTCCACTCAATGGAACGATTTGCATCAATTTGGACGGGACCGATCGATACCTGATCTTCGTCGCTGAAACCGCGTCCCCAAAGGGTAAAGATCGTTGCTCCTCGAAGCTTGTAATTCACAACGCTTGTCAGGGCTTGGCTTTGAGCAGTCATTTCAATAGTCCTTGCAAAAAGAGATGCTG
>SKVE01000379.1 GCA_007129635.1 Planctomycetaceae bacterium | reverse complement strand
TATCTGCGGCCCGCAAGACTCGCGGCCAGACGATCAGATGATAACCGCACATCAGGCTCAAGCTGGGCGTCACGTTGTATGCCAGATTGACACCCAGCTCGGGAACCGCCGCGAACTGGGACACCTGATACCAGCCCATGTTCGTCGGCTGGGCCAACAGACCGCCCGCATAGGCAAAGGATCCATGCCCGGGCACGGTGTTGACCGTACGGCCATCGATGTCGACGTCGGCCGATGTGCCTCCCAAAGCGACGCGAGCCGAAACTTCGGCCGTCAGGCAACCCAATCGATGATGGTGGACCAGACCCAGTTCCGCACCGTGAAAGCGATTGCTGACGTCGAACAGGTCGAAATGCTGTTGTGTCGAGCCGACGATGATCTGGCCTCGAGGTTCAGTGAATTCGGCCGAGCTGTTGATCTGCAGCCGCTCGTCGAACTCCAACAGTCGATAACCGACTAAGAAATCCGTACGGTAGCTGCAACCGCGAAGCACGCCCAATCGCCACGCCAATTGGAAGCCCTGCAATCGAGCGTCCAGATCGACATCGATCGCCCCGGCCAGGAATTCGGGATGCGCGATCAGCAAGGCATCCTGAGATTCGGTCACCGCATCGGTAAACGGTCGTGCCAAAATCAACGGTTCGGGACTGGCCGCTCGGAACCGGGAGCTGGCACTGCCCACTCGGAAATAGCTGGCCTGCAACCCTGCCGCGGCCAGATCATCGAACCACCAGCCGACCGTGAATCGTCCGCCTGCCGCGACGCCCGGGGTCAGGTCCTGGGCGGCCAGCAATACGGTGGTGTCCTGGTCCAATCGGCCAGCCAGTTCTGGCGGGGTCTCTGGGGGACTGGTGGTGACCAGCGCCGCATTGCCCGCGCGGTTGGTCCACCACAGCAAGACATCGCCGCGGAACCAGAAATTCCCCAACCGGCAACTCGTATCACACGGAGCGTCCACGGCGCACCCGCCCGGGCCGCATGGGCTGCCCAGCGTGGTTGCTGGCAGGGCAGGCAGTGTCAGCAAGGCGGACAAGATGCAGAGAATCAAGTGCCAGGACGTCGGTCGGCGACCATTTCGTGCAGCCGGGATGCTCGCATCATATTTCACGGTCATGTTCCGAATCGGCAAGAAAAGACGAGAACGACGGGCCACTGCCACGGCCCAGGACTTATATCGGTCCTGGGCGTTACAACCCTTAAAATCTTTTTTACAGTTGCATTCTGCGCAGATTGCGCATATTCGCAATGTTACTCATGGCGATTGACACCGCAGGGATCGCGTCTGTGGTTACCGCCAACAGAGAAAGACGTCAAGATCAATCGTCGGCCAACTGGTTCGATCTCGTCTGGATCTGGTGGGCAAGCGGGGGGACCGGGAGTGCAAAGTGCAAAGTGCGAAGTGATGGCTCCGGCTCTCGGCCTGGAAGACGGAGAGCTTGCGACCGGCAAGCGGGGCGGATCGTTTTGTTGGCGCGATGCGGTCCAGGATGGTGTGGATCAGTAGCGGGCGGCGCGTTCGAGCATGCGTTCGCGGGGATCTTTCAAGCCGTCGGATAATCGCTTCAGGGCTTCGGTCTCGATCTGTCGGACTCGTTCGCGAGTCAACCCGAGTGCTTCCCCGATTTCTTTCAGGGTGTGGGGTTCGGTGTCGCCCAATCCGAACCGCATGCGCAGCACCGTGGCCTCGCGGTGTTCCAATTCGTCCAGCATCCGCAGCGCGCTGGTCATGACATCGGTTTCCAGCAATTCGTCTTCGGGCGACTTGGCTCGTTCATCCATCACCGTATCGCCCAGACTCCAACCAGCCTCGACCTGATCGGTCTGGGGGGTTGAATTATAGATGCGGATGGCCTTTTTGATGATGGGCAGCTTCTTTTTGGGCAATCCCAGCACGCGAGCGATCTCTTCGGGAGTGGGTGTTCGCCCCAATTCTTCGCTCAATCGCGAGTTGGCTCGACGCCACTTCGAGAGCAATTCGACCATATACGCGGGGATGCGGATCGTCTTGGCCGAATTGATCAGTGCCCGTTTAATGGACTGTTTGATCCAGTAGCTGGCATAGGTGCTAAAGCGAGTGCCCATGGTCGGATCGAAACCTTCGACCGCTCGCAGCAGGCCGAGATTTCCCTCCTCGATCAGGTCGGGCAGACTGAGTCCTTTGCCGACGTAGCCGCGGGCGATATTGACGACCAAGCGCAGATTGGCACGGATCATGCGATCGCGGGCTTCGGCATCGCCCAACGCGATCCGCTCGGCCAGCATGGTTTCTTCCTGCGCGGTCAGCAGGGCGGTCGCATTGATCTCGCGAAGATAAGTTTCCAGGGGGCTTTGGGGTGACGAGTCGCTGGATCGGCGCACTCGTCGACCGCGGCGTACATCTTCCAGTTCCGGGTCGACGAATTCATCGGAGTGGTCGACGCTGGCACCGGACAGATGTTGGTTTTCGTAATGATCGATGGCCGCATATTGGTCGACTCGGGTATAGTGCATGAAAGTCGGTTCTCGTGGGTGGCACGGGCATCCGGTCCGTGCAAGACGCTTCGACAATCCATTCTTCTAGCTTGGAAAGATCACGGAGTAGACGAAGATGGACGTAGCGGACGATTTCCCGCCCTGCGCCCTCTCGATCCAGGGTCCAGTATCGACCGAGCTGTATGGATGACTGAAGCTCCACCGACGGGGGAGGAAGTGTAACGGATGCGCGTGAATCACGAACCCTGACCGTTAATTCGACTGACGCGATCAGAGCGGATATTGCGCGAAAACCCTAGGGAACCGGAGGGGCCAAATGGCCCTTGGCCACGGCATCGGCGACCATTTGGCGAGCGTACTGCCACAGGGTTGGCGAGCCGTCGGCCATGGATTCATTGCGAGCCAGCACCTGGTCGGCCGTGATCCCGTGTTCGCGCCACGCTCTGCCTGCCGTCCGATAGTTGTGCAGCATCGGCTGGAACCGATCCAAGGCCGCTGCGAATTGGGCTTCGAGAGTTTCCCTCGCTTCGAATTCTTCCCAGATCGCTCGGAACTCGGCCGCCTGATCGGCGGGTAGCAATCGGAACAGGCGGTCGGCCGCAGCCTGTTCCCGCTGTGCCTTGTCGGCCGCACCGGCCTGGTCGTAGGCAAAGGTGTCTCCCGCATCGATCTCGACCAGATCGTGGATCAGCACCATTTTCAGCACGGCCAGCAGGTCAATTTGCGGGGACCGCGCATGTTCGGCCAACAGGATCGCCATCACGGCCAGATGCCACGAATGTTCCGCGTCGTTTTCGTTCCGCGACGCATCCATCAGCCAGGTGCGTCGGTAGACGTGTTTGAGTTTGTCGATTTCGACGACGAATTCGATTTGTTGAGCCAATCGTGTCAGGTTTTCATCCATGGTCGCTTTCCGTCGAGCGGAGCGCGCTCGACTGGCCCACGGTCTGCGGGATCACGCGGGGGGCTGGGGTTTGGGGATCGCGGTTTCCGGGAACCGGTCTTGCAGGGCTTCGACGGTCAGTTCTTCTGTCCGCAACGCCTCCATCGCTCGTACCACTGCCTCGGCGGCCTGGACGGTGGTGATGCAGGAAACGCCGTGCTGGACGGCCGCAGCACGGATGCGTCCTTCATCGGTTCGCGCGCCTTTGCCGCTGGGCGTGTTGATGACCAGCCCGATACGATCGTCGATCAGATAATCCAGCAGATTCGGATGGCCTTCGGCAATCTTTTTCACTCGGGCGACGGGGATCTCGGCGGATTCCAGGCGGCGCGCCGTCCCATCGGTCGCGATCAACTGGAACCCCAGGGCCACCAATCGCCGTGCCAGATCGATAAACGGCTGTTTGTGCCGATCGGTCACACTGACGAACAGGGTCTGTTGTTCGGGCGGCAACACGACGCCGGCCGCGATCTGGCTCTTGGCAAACGCGATCGAGAAACGTTCGCTGATCCCCATCACCTCGCCCGTGCTGCGCATCTCGGGGCCCAGGGCGATATCGACGCCCACGAACTTGCGAAACGGGAAAACACTTTCCTTGATGGACACGTGTCGCGGCAGCGGTTCGCGATCGACACCCAATTCGGCCAGCGTCGCGCCGGCCATCACCTTGGCGGCCAGCTTGGCCACCGGAACGCCGGTGGCTTTGGCGACGAACGGCACGGTGCGACTGGCGCGCGGGTTGACTTCCAGCACATAGACGCTCATCCCGTCCTCGTCCTGTTTGACCGCGAATTGGACATTCATCAGGCCGACCACCTTCAGATGCTTCGCCATCGCGTGGGTGGCATCCCGGATCTCCTGGATGACGGACATCGGCAGGTTGTACGGTGGGATCGAGCACGCGGAGTCACCGGAGTGCACTCCCGCCTCTTCGATATGTTCCATGATCCCCATCACGCAGACATCCTGGCCGTCGCTGATCGCATCCACATCCACCTCGGTGGCGTCTTCCAAGAAGCGATCGATCAGCACCGGCTGGCCTTGAGCCGCGATGAAGGCTTCGGCCACGTAGCGTTCGAACTGAGTGTGGTCGTAGCAGATCTCCATCGCTCGACCGCCCAACACAAAGCTGGGGCGGACCAGGGCGGGAAAGCCGATCTTGTTGACTTCGTCCAGCGCCTGGTTCATGGTCAGGGCGATGCCGTTGGAAGGTTGCTTCAGGTTGACTTTCCGCAACATGGCAGCAAACTTCTCACGATCCTCGGCGGCCTCGATCGTGTCGACCGTGGTCCCGATGATCGGGACGCCCGCCGTATCCAGCGCCCGCGCCAGATTCAGGGGCGTCTGACCACCGAACTGGACGATCACGCCGTCGGGTTGGACCCGGTCGAAGATATTCAGCACGTCCTCGGTCGTCAGCGGCTCGAAAAACAACAGATCGCTGGTGTCATAGTCGGTGCTGACCGTCTCCGGGTTGGAATTGACCATCACCGATTCGATGCCCATTTCGCGGAGCGCAAAGCTGGCGTGACAGCAGCAGTAATCGAACTCGATCCCCTGCCCGATCCGGTTGGGTCCGCCGCCCAGGATCATGATCCGGCGTTTGCCCGGTTGCTTGGGCGGTGTTTCATCCTCGTCTTCGTAGGTGGAATAATAATAGGGCGTATACGCCTCGAATTCGGCCGCGCATGTATCCACCGACTTGAACGTGGCGACGATGCCCCGCGACTTGCGATGCTCGCGGACCGCCATGTCCGTCGTCTGCCACAGCGTGGCCAGTTGCCGATCGGAGAAACCGAAGCGTTTGGCCTGGCGCAGCGTCGCATCATCCACCTCGGAAACATCCCCGAAGCCGCGCAACCGATCCTCCATCTCGATGATCTCCGCCAACTGGTCCAGGAACCAAGGATCGATCCAGGACAATCGATAGATTTCGTCGATCGACAACCCGGCTTTGATGGCATAACGCACGTACCAGATGCGTTCGTAGTTGGGCCTCGACAGCTTCGCACGGATCTCTTCGATCGACGGTTGCTTGTCGGTCCCCCACAGATCCTTGCCGTCGCAGCCCAGCCCGAAGCTGCCGACTTCCAGACCGCGCAGGGCCTTTTGCAGGGATTCCTTGAACGTCCGCCCGATCGCCATCGTCTCGCCGACACTCTTCATCTGAGTCGTCAGGGTATCGTCCGCGTCGGGGAATTTCTCGAAAGCGAATCGAGGGATCTTGGTGACCACATAGTCGATCGTCGGTTCAAAACACGCCTTGGTCTTCTGCGTGATATCGTTGGCCAGTTCGTGCAAGCGGTACCCCACCGCCAGTTTGGCCGCAATCTTGGCGATCGGAAAGCCCGTCGCCTTGGACGCCAAGGCACTGGATCGGCTGACTCGCGGGTTCATCTCGATCACCACCATGCGGCCCGTTTCGGGATGGATCGCGAACTGGATATTCGATCCGCCCGTCTCGACGCCGATCTCGCGAATCACCGCCAGGCTGGCGTCCCGCATCAATTGGTATTCCTTGTCGGTCAGCGTCTGGGCCGGTGCGACGGTGATCGAATCCCCCGTGTGTACGCCCATCGGATCGAAATTCTCGATGGCGCAGATGATCACGACATTGTCGTCCAGATCGCGCATCACCTCCATCTCGAACTCTTTCCAACCCAGCACCGACTCTTCGATCAACACCTCGTGAATCGGCGATTGGTCCAAGCCGCGTTGGACAAGCGTGTCGAACTCCCCGCGGTTGTAAGCGATCGCCGAACCCGAGCCACCCAAAGTAAAGCTGGGCCGTACCACGCAAGGCAACCCGATCCGCGAGACGGCTGACCTGGCCTGTTCGATCGTGGTGACGATCTCGCTGACACAGCATTCCAGGCCGATCGAGTACATCGCCTGCTTGAACTGCTCGCGTTCTTCGGCCTTGGCGATCACCGCTGCGTTGGCGCCGATCATCTTGACGCCGTATTTTTCCAAAACCCCATGCCGATCCAGATCCATCGCCAGATTCAGGCCGGTCTGCCCTCCTAAAGTGGGTAGCAGTGCATCCGGACGTTCACGTTGAATGATCTTTTCCACGATTTGCCACGTCAATGGTTCGATGTAAGTCCGGTGGGCGGTTGCCGGGTCGGTCATGATCGTGGCCGGGTTGGAATTGACCAGCACGACCTCGTAACCTTCCTCACGCAGCGCCTTGCAGGCCTGCGTCCCGGAATAATCAAACTCGCAGGCCTGTCCGATGACGATGGGACCGGACCCGATCAACAGGATCTTCTGAATGTCGTTTCGGCGTGGCACGTGTTCCCTGTCTTGGCCCCAACGGGCTTCTAAAGGTGGGTGTTTATCTCCTGGCACTACCAAGAATCTAGCGGGCAGACGGCACCCGCTCTACAAGGGCGAGGTCCGGTAGGCTCACAAAAATTTCCAGAGCTTAACAAGGGAAGGACTGGTGGATCAAGGGGCGGGTGCGAACTGCTGCCGTTGTTTTTTTGGAGCCTAGTCTTCCGGGGGTCGTCCGCAGCGAGCGACCAATCGAGCCACGTTGTTGTTCAGCATGGCCGAATCAGGCCAAGCGGTGATCGCCTGCTTGTAGATTCCGTACTGCCGCTGGAACAGCTCGTCGGCCAGACGCCCATGCCCGGCGTCGTCCAATCGAGGCACCAGTTCTTCGCAGATCGTTGTATCGGCGGGAGTGGCATCCAGGGCTTGCCCCGCGTGTCGGAAAGCCTTGTCGATATCGCCCGCTTCGATGGCTGCGATGGCCCGCAGAAGATGGATTCTCGCCACCCTTCGCAGGTTTTCGATCAGCGGATGCTGGGCAGGGGGCAAGGCGAAATCGCCCACCGCGGAATAATCGAGCCAATCCGCCGTCTGGTCGGGCGGGGCGTCCTGGGCGTGTTTGGCCAAGAGTTGAGTCGCTTCATACCACGCCCGATGGCCGGGCGCCGCGGTGCGGAGCACCAGATGGCACTGCTCGATCGCTCGATCCGTCAGCTCATGATCCAACCGGTCGTAGCTGAGCAAGCCGCGGGCCAGTCGCAGCCGGTCCGGGCCGGTGATCGCCAACTGGTGGACCAGTCGCCAGTGCTGGTCTGCTTCTTTTGGCAATCCCGCCTTTTGCAGGGCGGAACCGGCCAGGAACAGATCGGCCAGCCGATCGTGATCGGCTTGCCAAAGCCGTTCGAACAATTCGGCTGCTTCCGACCATCGCTGATCGCGCCAGGCGATCTCAGCCGACAAAGCCAGGATCTCCAAGCGGTTCGGATCGGCTTCTTCGATCACTTGCCGAGCCAGCTCGCGCTGATCACGTTGCAGGCACACCCGTGCGATCGCCGCTCGCGTCGCATCGTTGGCGGCCGTATCATTGGAATCGATCAGCGGCAGCATTCTTTGGACCAGTCGGTTGAACTCGGCAAGATCTTCTGCGGGCGACGGGTGAAGCAGCGCATCGAGTTCGGTCAAAACCGTTTCGGTGGGGCGGTTTGGGCGAGTCCGCCGCAGGAGGGCCAACAGATTCCGTGGATCTTCGCCGCGCTGGCTGTGAAGTCGATTCAGGATCGTCGTCAGCACGAGAGGATAGGGGGAAGCTTCTGCGGCCGTCTGGTAGGCTCGCTGCGGTTGTTCGATCGTCAACCAGGTCTCGCTGACCCGTTCAAGAAATTGTCTGCGCAGCGAATTGGGGCTTAGTTCGTCGGGCAGTTCGCGGCTGTAGTCTTCGACCAGCT
>SKVE01000930.1 GCA_007129635.1 Planctomycetaceae bacterium | reverse complement strand
ACACGTGACCGCAAAGATCGTCATCGCTTCGGCGAACCGGTTGATGCTGGTCCGCCATTGCTGGCGAAACAAGCAGAGGATGGCCGAGATCAGCGTCCCCGCGTGACCGATCCCGACCCAGAACACGAAGTTCACAATCGGCCAACCCCAGAAGACCGGGTGGTTGTTGCCCCAGACCCCGATGCCCGTAAAGATCAAATGCCCGATCAATCCGAACAGCATGATCGTCAAGGAGGACGAGATCCCGAAACAGATAAACCAGGCCATCGAGGGCCACTGGCGTTCGGGGATCTTACAGACGGTGTCGGTCAACGAGGCGTAATCCTGGTCTCCGAGCACCAAGGGCGCGCGGCGGCCGGGATCTTCGAAGGTATTGTCGACCGTGGTGGTGGTAAGCGTGCCTGCCATGTTGTCTGCTATGCTTCCCGTTGCTGATAACCGCCGACTGGACGCCGGCAACCGAAAAAACCACTCGAAGATCGTGAAGGATGCTCAGCCGATTTGCCTTGCATGGAATCTCCACGCCGCCGGTAAACAACCCTTCTTGATCTCCGAGCCTCTCTATGTATCCCCCTGATCGTTTCCCTGCCCCTGATTGTCTGCGGGGTGCGCATGACCATGGTGGTTGTGCCCCTTTTCCGCCAGAGCCGGATGCGGGTTGCGAACCCGCGCCAAGTACTCTGTTCGCGGTTTGATATTCAATTCTGCCAGGATCGCGTAGGACCGCGGACTGGCGTGCGCTCGAGCCACCCGACTGTCCGATTCGTTCAAATCCCCGAACTCGATCGCCTGCGTCGGACAGGCCTGCTGGCAAGCGGTCATGATCTCGCCGTCCTGCAGCGTGCGCCGCTGAGCCTTGGCGTCGATCTTGCCGTTCTGGATCCGCTGGACGCAATATGTGCACTTCTCCATCACGCCCCGCGACCGAACCGTGACTTCCGGGTTCACCGACAACTGGACCAGTTCGCGGCCAGGCGTGTGGAGCGGTTTGGTATAGTCGAAATAATTGAACCGCCGGACCTTGTAGGGACAGTTGTTGCCGCAATATCTCGTCCCGATGCAGCGGTTGTAAACCATGTCGTTCAGGCCTTCGTCGCTGTGGACCGTCGCGGCCACCGGACAGACCTGCTCGCAAGGCGCCAATTCGCAGTGCTGGCAGGTGATGGGCTGATGCACAGCCTGGGGGTCGTCCAAGTCCCCGCTGAAATACCGACCGACCCGGATCCAATGCCTCTCGCGGCTGCCGCTCACCTGTTCCTTGCCCACCACCGGGACGTTATTCTCCGATTGACAGGCCAGCATGCAAGCGTTGCAGCCGATGCACTTGTTCAGATCGATGGACATGCCCCACGCATAGCCATCGAAGCTGAATTCCGTCCATAACGATTTCAACGGCGGATGGTGCACCACGTGCTGAGCAAAATCGGGGTGTTCCTGATACTCGTCCAGTTCGGCTTCTCGGATCAGCACACCGATTCGCCGCCTCGTTTCTTCCATGCCCACCCGATCGATGGCATGATGATCCTGGGTGGTCGCCAGCCGATAGGACTGACCGGTCCCGGTAACCGACACGCCCGTGCGGATGAAAAGCGTATCGCTGGTCCGAAGTTGGTTGGCGTTCACGCCGACCGGCGCGATGCCTGCCAACGGGTCGCCGCCCACCATACCGGCCGCCGTGCGACCGTATCCCAACGCGACGCCGATCGAACCCTCGGCCTGGCCGGGCAACACAAATGCGGGGATCTGCAACGACTGATCACCCGCCGTGATCTGAATCAACTCGCCGTGCTCGATCCCCAGTCGCTCCGCCGTCCGAGGACTGATCAACGCCGTGTTGTCCCAAGTCAACTTGCTCAGGAATCGGGGCGTCTCCTGCAGCCAACCGTTGTTGGCAAACCGTCCATCGTAGACCGCCGGATCGATGCAGAACACGACCTCCAACTGGTCCCCTTCGCTCGGAGTCGAATCAGTCGGTTCCGTGACCTCGACCGGCTGGACTTCCACAGGCGGCAAACCACTACCTTCCAGATAGCCATCGTGCAGCAAACGACGCCAAGCCGCCTGGTTCAACGGGGACCCACCCCAACGGGCGTCGATCGCCTGACGGACAATCCTCTGCGGCTCGCGGCGATCACCGCACATCCGCGCCAGCAGTTCCAGCGCCGAGCGGCCATTGCACAAGGGCTCGATCAGTGGCTGAGTCACACTGACCGTCCCGTCCCAGGCGCGAACATCGCCCCACGATTCGAAAGCGTGCGCGCCGGGCAGGTACCAATCGCACAGCCGCGACGTCTCGTTCTGATCGACACTCAAATGGATCGTGGTGCCCACCGCCGACAAAGCTGACTCGATATCCAGGTCTGCAGGCGCGTCGTAAACCGGATTGCCACCCAGGATGACCAAGGACCGCACCTTGCCGCTGGACACATCGCTGACCAGCGTTTTCAGGTCGTCATACGACGGCAGCGGATCTTCCAGGAACGTGATCGTCTTGCCGACATTATCCAGTCGTGCGTTCAGCCGATATACCCGGGCATGCACCTCGGGCGGTTGCCGCCACCCGGCGACCACCACCGAACGCCCGGCATGACGCAACAGGTCGTCGGCGATCGCCCGCAAGATGCGGTCTCGTTTTGCCGCCGAAGCGTCCACCGCCACCTGCCCCGCCTCCGCATGCTGCTCGACCAACTGCTCGATCTCGTCCAACACGGCACCGATCTCGCTGGACTTGACCGCCAAACGATGATCGGCACTCGCCCCGGTCACCGTGAATTGGCTCTCGACCGCATACAACCGATTCATGGACGGTCCGTCCGGATCGCGACCGGCAGCGAAATCCCGAGCCAACGATAACGCATCCGGATCGTCGGTCAGTAGATCTGCGTCCAACGCCACGATCACCTGGGCCTGGTCCAGCGACAACCTCGCTCGACACGGCTGGCCCCAAGCAGATCGAGCGCCTTGGACCGGATTGGACCTCGGCACCGACGAGTGCTGGTAGATCTTCGCCGACGGGAACTCCTGCTGCAGCCGGTCCAACATGGAAGCCAACGAGAGCGATGGACTCGGTTCGACCAGCACGGCCAGCCCCTCACCGCCCGCCGTTTTCCAATCTCGCAATCGGCCATCCAACACATCGTCAAAATCGGTCCAAGCTCTGATGCGGGCCTGCTGGCCCTCGCGCTGAACCAATTGGGTGCCTCGATCCGGATCGTACATACCCAGGATGCAGGCCTGAGCCCAGGCGTCGGTGCCACGCTGCCCCGCCGGATGGTCGGCATTGCCCTCGACCTTCAGCGGCCGACCGTCGAAACAGGTCATCAGCAGATGCCGCACGCCACCAGCCAGCTCGATCGACGTCGCGTATTTCTGCGGCTTGCCCGGGATCCGATCCACGGGTCGGGCTGACAAGGCAACCAGTTTGTCCTGCTGGTAGCGGCACCCGGCGAGCCCTGCCAGGGCGAAGGAAGCCCCCATAAGCTGGAGCCAACGGCGCCGCGAGACGCCCTCGGGGAACTCCGACGCTGCCTCGGGGAACTCCCGGTGCAACATCGCTTCGAACTCGGGCGCGTTTTGCAATTCGCCCAAACTTTGCCAGTATTTCTTCCCGGTAGACGGTTCGATCATCGGTGACACGTGGAACAATTAGTGGAAGGTTGAATGCCCTTTTCGGCCATGACCGCAGCGCCCTCGCCCGGCTCCGGAACATAATCCAATACGGTGATGAATTCGTCTCGCCGCAAGTGGGGCTCTGGATTCCGGTGACAGTCCAAGCACCAGCTCATGCTCAACGGCTCGGCCTGGTACACCTGATCCATCCGGTCGACACGACCATGACACGAAACACAGCCCACACCGCGAGTGACGTGAGCCGCATGGTTGAAGTAGGCGAAATCCGGCAGATCATGCACTTTGATCCACTCGATGCCCTCGCCCGAAGCCTGCACCTGATGCAAGGGTAGCAGTTTTTCGCTTTTGACGTGGATCGCCGACAACGACACGGTTCCATCCGGGTTCGCCGCGCTGTGACAATTCACGCACGTTTTCGTCGGCGGCACGGCTGCATGAGCCGCGTGGTCGACCGTATTGTGACAGTACCGACAATCGATCTTCAGCGTTCCGGCGTGCAGCTTGTGACTGAATTCAATGGGCTGTTTCGGTGAATACCCCACGTTGATGGTGGTGGGGGCCGTGCCGTAAACTCCGACCACCGCCACATATCCCGCCCCGAATGTCAGTAAACCCAGAATCAGAGCCGGAATGCGATTCGCCCACCCCGGAAATGTGAATCTTTCCATCAAAGCCAACCTTACAACGACGCGTGTGGCCCACGAGGTCTACGCATCCGACGTGCGCCCAACGACTATCGATCTACCAGGAGATAACCGAAAGTTGGCCGCTAATGTATCAACCGGCGCAGATAAACGCAATATACCACTCGAAATAGCGGAGTGGTTCGTCTCGACTCAGCGTCCTGATAGGTCCGGCGAGCGGCATAAACCGTTTGGCTGCTAGGGTTTACCACGCAATCCCAAAAAAGTGGGACGGACTGCGAATCCGTCCCACTTTTTAGCCATCGAGGGGGGTGAACTCCAGCGCAGAAAGGTGCTCAGTGTTCCGGGACCAGCACGATCTTGCCGGCCAGCGTCCCGGCTTGGTGCAAGGTGTTTTCCTCCTGCAAGCGATGCGCGTCGGCGGCCTGGGACAGAGGTAGAACCTTGGCGATCTGCGGTTTCAGTCGGCCATCGACCAACCAGTCGTTCATGTCGTTGGCACCGACTCGCATTTCCTCTGGGCTGGCCTTGAACATCACCACCCCCAGCAGCGAGCACTCCTTGACATAGAACGGGCCGACGGGAAACGGGGGTCTTGCATCGCGACCGGCCATCAACACCATCCGGCCTCGTTCCGACATCCACTGGACGGCACGATCGAAATCCGGTTCTCGTCCCGTCTCCCAGAAAACGTTCACACCATCCGGCGCGAAATCGCGCAGCACGTCATCCAGGGGATCGGTTTTATAGTTCACGGCCACGTCGGCCCCCAGCTTGCGGCAGATGGCCACCTTGTCATCGTTCCCGCCGGTCGCCAACACTTTGGCGCCGACCGCTTTGGCCATCTGCACCACCATGGCTCCGACACCGCCGCTGCCGCCGTTGACCAGCACCGATTCGCCCGCCTGCAACTTGGCCGCTCGAAACAGCCCCAGGTGCGCGGTGATTCCCACCAACGCGCAAGCCGCAGCGGTCGTATCTTCTACGTCCGGGGGCGTCGGGTTCAGCCAGCATTCGTCGACCGCACAGTATTCGGCAAACGTTCCCTGCCGACCCACCAACCCTTGATTGGTACCCCAGACTCGATCACCGATCTGAAAGCGGCCAGCCTCCGGTCCCACGGCGACGACTTCGCCTGCCAGATCGCAACCGATGACGAACGGTAACGGCAATTCCCAATAATTCGCCCCGTTGCGGATGTAGGTATCGATGGGGTTCACCGAGACCGCACCCACGCGAACCAGCACCTCCGACCCAACAGGTGTCGGCTGGGGCAATTCCCCATACAGGATACAATCGGGCGAACCTGTCTCGCGAATGTAGGCGGCTTTCATCATGAACTCTCCCGCACCGCTTCCACCTTTTGCGAAAGCGATGGATGGTCGAAATGGATGGGCGATCGGAACGTCTCGCACGATCCTTTAGCTTACCCCAAACGCGATCTTCTGTCGACCACCGCTGTGATGACTGCCGCTGTGATGACTGCCGCTGTCATCAACATCGCTGTCATCAACATCGCTGTCATCAGTAGCCTTGGTCTCTGGCACGCTGCCCGACAGCAAAGTATACTGCGTCGTGAGCGGCGGTTCTCTTGAACCGAAATGCGCACGAAAATCTCTCCTGCCTCGTGGTCGCACACCGTACTTTTTGACAGTCCTTGGAGCCCGTAATGCAACCCCTGCTGATCCACGAACACCCGCTGGCCAAAGACGGAGAAGGGCGACTGAAATGCCGAGTCGGTACGGTATTTCCCGACCAGAATGTGATCGTCACGATCCCCGGAATCCACGCGACCCAGCGGATGGCTTATCTGGACGTGCTGGACCAGCAGCGGCAGGAGGCCGATCTACCAGTCTTAACTCGTACCCAGCGCAGCGAGTTGTGGGAGAATGCGGTCGATCTGATCATGGAAGGCAACATCATCCAGATCCGTCCCGACCCACAGCGGATGGACCTGGCTTTCGCGGGCGACGAGGTGCTGCAGCGATTGCCCATCTCCAAACGACAGATTCGCTTTCTGAATGTGCTGAACCAGCAGGTGCGGGAAGCGATCAAGCGTCGCGGAGAATGCTGGCGAATCACCCGGTTGCCCAGCTCGATCATCGAAATGGAGTACATGATCCTGGGCTCGAAGATCGCCGTCGGCGGCCTGGAAATGTACTACTACAATCGCTCCAGTGGCACGCGATACCTGACATGCCAGGAGTTCTGCGGATTGGAGCGGCTGGACGATTGGCAATTGCGGAAACATTTGCTCGAAATCCAGGATCTGTCCAATCGCCTGAATTCGATCGGCAACTTGGAGGTCGATTTCTTTCAGGCGGAGACCAGCTTTCGCGAAGAACTGCAGGCCTGCGATTTTCGCGTTCTTTCCGTCACCGAATTAAGGCAAGAGTATCGACGTTTGCGGCATCGTTTTCGCGAGGCCGTCACCGCACCCTTCCGTAGCGATAACCTGTCCAACGACCAGTGGCGATGCCGCATGTTTGCTTCGCTGCTGCCCGGCAGCGACCAGTTGATCAACGAAGAAGAACTGCTGGGATTGAGTTCCGAGTTCTTCATGCAGATCCAATGGCTTCCGGGTGCTCGGATCGAAGAGAGCGAGTCGATATTTGACCCGGCGTTGGACGATCGCTCGGATGCGTCCTCTGCGGATTTAACGGCCAGCGAGCAGATCAGCCGCAGCCTGGTGCACAACCTGCTGCGCGAATACGGAGTCCTGGAATACGTCAATATCGGCTGGGTTGTGCAACGTTTATCGCACCGCCCCCCATCGGCCGGGAGACGCGGCGTGTTCTTGATCGAAATGAAGCTGTCCGACAGCGGCGAAGAACATTTGAAGGTCGTCCGCCTGCAAAAGTGGGGGGTGGCCGAACGCCTGGATGATGGCAAGGACCTGCTGCAAGCCATCCTGGAAACCGAAGAATATATCGATTACGTCCTGGACCGACGATTGGCCTGTCGCCAGTTGGGCATGAACCTGCCGCCCCGGATGAAGGTTCGAAAGCTCCGCGAGTTCTATCACGGCAGCAACGCAACCTACCAGGGAGTCCGGATCTGGACGCCCTACTTCGAACGCGATTACACCCACGGAATGGCCACCGACAAGATACCGCTGGCACGCTTCGAAAACGAACCGTTCGCCTTGCGTTTCGCCCGCCTGCTGGGCCACGCCGCCGCCCCGAATATCATCGCGGGACGCTGGTCAGCCGAGGGCCGCGTTGTGTTTGATGACGGTGACGAGATCCTGATCGAAAACGAAAATGGTCTGCCCGAAAACATCGTCGTCGCAGATATCACGGGAGCGTTCGCCAATTATCAAGACGATCTGACCAGCATCGCCGCCGCGCACGTGGCCCCCGTGCATCGAGTCAGTTCGCGAGTGACCGATCCGCAGGGTTTCCGAGAAATCTATATCACCGCTTTGGTTGAACACTACCGTCATCTCCGCGACGAATACCACCGACAGCATCAAGCGTTCGATTCCCTGTTCCGCAGCCAACCCGTCGATGAGGGTGGTAACATGGCCTATCGCTGGGAGCAGGTCCTGCACCGACTGGATACCACATCCCCCGAACAGATCGAACAGGCGCTCCGCGCGGCAATCAAACAACCGGACTGAATAGCGAAACGGGTCGGGTGCTTGCCAACTTCACAAATTGACCCGCCCACGGTAACCGACAACCGGGTTGTACTCTATAATCGTGGGTAGGCAGCAATGGCTGAGAAGAAAAGTGTCAGAAGTCATTTGCCGGGAACCGGCCCTCCGGGGCAATCTTCTCCAATGACTCCTGACATTTTTTTCTCTCACCTACACCCTATCGTCACGTTCCCACCGGGGAGAGAGTATCGATGAAAAGCACGATTGTTCGCTATTT
>SKVE01000748.1 GCA_007129635.1 Planctomycetaceae bacterium | reverse complement strand
GTGACCACGCCGTCGCGGATCAACTGGTTCAGCCGAATTGCCAGGGCCATGAGCCGGGAAATCCGTGGCACCCGGCCACGAGGGACCTCGGTGGGAACGTCTCCCTGCCGCAGTTCCTTCCGCGAACGCCGCCCGTTGCCAAAATGCACCTTTCGTTCCAGCGTGATCATGCCGCGTCCTCCTGAAGCTGGGAATGGGGACAACCACCTTTTGGGAATCGGGACAGCCAGCTTTTGAGGGCTGCGCGGCGGAGGCCGGGGTGGTTGCCATATCGGTCGAGGCTCGCCTTCTGATGCGAGAGCGGGGCCCATCGCTCTGAGGTGTCACACACACGGTGTTGTGCGTTGCTGGATCGGCGCCGTTCAGAAGAGATCTTGCCCGTCGGCGGCATCGGCGCGCGACTTGCCCTAGGCCTTCCGGTGTACCTGCCGTGCAGAAAGGATACGTTTCCGGGCAGCAGCACGTCACCGACATGCCTGGTGGATCATCCGGGGCATGGGGGCCGTCAGCCGCGGCGGCTGGCTGCATCCAGCAGTCGACCGCCGAGGTTATGGAAACGACGCAAGCCGCGACGCCGGACTGCTTCGCGAGCCACCGATGCCGGACGGCCCGCCACGCGGTGGAACAAACGTCCAAAGACGGTGGCCACTTCGCACCAGCCCTCGGGAATCATCCCCAGCCGCTGGAGAACCGGAGCCAAGTGAGCACAAAAAAGCTGGCTGTCCCCTTCGCTCACCAGGTACAGGACCAGTTCGGCGACTTCTTCTGGGCGAGCCGGTGCTATTCGAGAGCGGCTACGCTGAAGACTTGTACGATTCGGTCGTCTGCGAGAACCCTGAAGAGCACTTGCAGGGGTGGGCGAGTCAGTTCCCGGGATTGGTCGGAGACGCGAGTGCCTTTGTCTTTCGGCGATTCCGCAAGTTGCCGATCAATCTGATCGGTTGCACGCCGGATTGCTTCACGGTCCGCTGCCGCTAGCCAAAGCTCAGCCAGCTCGTCTTGAGCCAACTTGTGCCAGACAACGGTGTACCGCATCAACTGGACTCCAGCGTTTTCAGATGCTCCAAGACCTCCTCCGTCGAGTACCAGGGGCCGTCGGAATCCAACCGCTGCTCCAATTCCCCGATGCGCTCTGCGCTCCACGTCCGAGGTGGAGCGTCCTCGGAGTCTTCGCGCACAATGCGTCCAAGTACTCGTCCACGCCGATCGCGAATCGCAATCGGAGCCCGCGACTCGACGATCAACCGAGCTTGCTCGTCATCAACTACAAGCTCTCTCGTCATGACGCACACAACCTTTCATCAAACCGCAGAGGCGGCTCATTATCGGGACTCGAACCTAAAGTCCATAGTATCAGCGCAAACCGTGTTTGCCAATCCATCTTGGAAAGACGTTGCCTTCAGCGAAGTCGGGGTGCCAGATATGCACGTCCCATACTCGAATCCGCGTGCCTGCGATGCACGGCTTGCCCCCCGTATACCCCAGGATCGGTGCGAATATGGCGCCGCTCGGCGAGTTCGCATTGCGCTGTGTCCATTGGTTCCATCTGATTTTGATTGAAACGCTCAATTCCGAGCGATTGTCCTGGGAGGTCCACGACGTCCACATTCGCGACGGCCCCAGACAGCAACGGTCGCGAAATGGATGATATCCTGCTTCGATGTCGAACGACTACCGCCCAAGCGTCCCGAATTCATCATAGGGGACGGAACGGGGACAGCCGACGGAACGGGTACAGCCAGCTTTTGAGGCAGGAATCGGGCCAGGAATGGGGACAGCCAGCTGACGATGGTGGCGTTAGCCGGGCCGCCGTACAGATGAGCAGGCGATTTCAAACCAGGTGAACCCCACGTCGACGGTGACTGAGGCGCCTTGGAAGAAGCAGAGATAGGTGCTCCGCACGATCCCGCCCAGCACCGCTAGGAGTCCCACTTGATCTGGAACTCTATCTCCTCTGCTCCGCCCTCGCGCTCGTGCTCGATGTTGTATCTTGCTCGGACGGGGACGTAGATTCGCTCGCCGGCAATTTGGATTTCGAACTGCTCACCCGCCTCGAGACAATCGGCCAGGCGGCGCAGCTTGGCGATGCGCCCGCATGACGCAGATCATGAACCTGTTGATGCTGGCGCCGGACATCCAGGAGGCGATTCTCTTTCTGCCCCGCGTCGAAAGCGGACGGGACCCGATCAACCTGCCACGGGTCCAGCGGATCGCCCTGACGCCGGACTGGCGCAAGCAACGGAAAATGTGGGGCGAGCTTACTGGAGTTTGAAATCGTCCCGGATACCTTCCAGCAATTTACTGATGGCATTGGTCGATTCGGCGTCCGGATCGATTTCGCCATCGCCAACCTCGACTCGCACGCGGAGTTTCGCGGCGGGCGTCAGCACGCCGGCTGGGATCGGTTCGGCGAGCAAACTCGCAGGCCCCGACAACAACCACACCTTGCCTTCCTCGACGGCCTCGCCAATGGCCGCTTCGACCACCGCGGGCGACGCCTTGGGCTCGGGCACGGGTTCGATGTCGTCGCGCGTGCGTCCAGCCTTGCGGCGAATCGAGGATATCGGGCTGCAGGATTATCTCGACTCAAGCCCTATTCACTAAGCCTGAGCTTCATGACCAGGTGTTCCTTTCGCCGAATAACATTCGGTATCAGTTCGAAGCCACATCGCTCGTAGAATCGAATTGCTCGCGAGTTGTCGCGATGGACCATCAACGCAAGCCATGGCGGTTGCTTGTCTGCGTCCCCGGTCCACTCGTGAGCTATTTGTTGCGCCGCAGCAACCAGATGAGACATGAGTTGGCCTGAGTATCTCCAGTCCGGATCGGGGGGATCGCCTCGAAAGCGAAAGTCGATCCCAAGCATCGGGATGAGGACGATCGTCGCTTTTGACCCCTTGGGCGGCGCCATCGCCATTCGGACGTGCCAACAGAGCCGAAACCAACGACTTCTCCTTGCTCCGTTTCGAACAGCCAGACGCGAGTGCCTCGCTTCATGGAGTCAACGACGTCAGATCCACGAATCCACTCAGTGACATGCCTGGACCACAACTCATCGCCACACGAAAAGCCGACCAAGCGAGCTTGGTCGGCTTCGGTGAATTCGACCGCGTACAGTTGGTGGGGATGATCCGCCATCCGTGTGCCCAATTATCGACGACGAGTGGGAAGCAATTTCGCCTGAATCTTCGGGCGATTGGATCGCGACGTGTCGCTGAACGCGAGGGCTTCCGCATCTGTCATCACGTAGTCGTTCTGTTGGAAACTGGCGACAGCATCCAACATCTCCGCGACTTCGATGTCCGGCCACAGATCCTGAGCTTGCACGTTGAGAGCCTCTGCCACTTTAAGAATCGTTTTCTTCTGAGGACGACAACTGCGATTGAGCATCTGAGAGACTGCGGGTTGGGAACAGCCGACGCGATCTGCAAGTTCCTGCTGGGAGATTCGCTTTGTTTCCATCAATTCTCGTACTCGCTGAGCAAATGTCGCTTCTTGCGTGTTCATCCGCTGGACTTCACGGGCCAAGGCAGGCGTCTCCGCAGCCGCGTTTCCCTCCGACACAATCAAATCTAATCCGTACTCGCCGTCTTCCAGGTTTGGAAACAGCGCGTCGGCAATCGTCATCAGCGCGCGCTGGCGCTCAATCGGCGTCGTGTGCGGACTCTTGACCACTCCGAGTAACCGAACCACAACCTCTTGTATGGCGTCACTGCATTCCGCAATCGCGCCCCAGAAACATTTCCGGGTTGACGCAGGCATCGAGCGTGTCCACTCGAACAGGCAAGCAATGCAGTCAAGTCGCTCAACCGTCTTGGGGTCATCAGTCAGTAGTGTATCAGCCATCGCTACTCTCCAATCGGAGTCACCTACGCGTCTCGAACGACGTTCCAACCTTTCAACCGCTCTCGTGCGATCACCTCGCGTCCTCGCAAGATCTCAATCGCCGCTTTAGAGAATGTGCGTTCTCCGTTCCATGCGAATTCATCGGCTCGTTCCATAACAAAAATATAAGAAATCCAGTTCATGTCAAGGGAGAAATGCCGCTACTTCACGGCAGATCAGTCTGTAATGCATTGCCGGCAAACGAGTTACGGCGTTCTTTTTTTCTTGGAGAATCCAGCGCCGGTCATGGACCAGCGGGCTCCCATGCAACGCCACCCGCCCACCCACGTAGGGGATGCTTTGCCCAGACGCCGGGTTGCATCATATCGGATCGGGGGATGAATGTCTTCGTCGAAGGCCGATCGGACGGGCAACTGTCGCGCCGTCACGAACAGAGACCAAGAAATCGACGAGGCAGATCACCGTCACCACAGTCACCGGGCAGGTGATCGCGCAGACAAGCGGAACGGCCATCGCGTTCGCTCACTCAACGTGCTCATCGAGGCCAAAGACGAGGGCCTCGTGGAGCTGGCCGACAAGATCGGCTACCGCGAGTACGACGCCCGCCACGGGCGCCATCCGCGCAACAAAATGGAGTTGGCGCTGCTGGTGATGGACGTCGCCAGCGTGGTGGCATCGCTCAATGGTCGATAAGTGCCACCCACTAATCGATGTCTTTCCCTGTCTTGACCAAACATGTCACCTGCCTGGCGATGATTCCGGGTAGGAGGTACGCAAAATGGCCAAAATACTACGTTCAAACAGAAACGTTGCGTCTGGTTCTGGATGCCGCGACAGCCCGAGATGCCGCCGTACGGGCGGTCCAGTGGTGCCACGATCGGCACGCCGAAATCTACCGGGAACCAGCCGATGATCGGATTCGCGACGCCGAGGCTCTGGAATGGCAAATTGGCCCGAGGATCACGGTCAGCGAAGTGGGCTTCGACGGTGGCGATGGTCGACTCGACGAATCGACGAGAGGCCGCCACTGGATCGTACTGCATCCCGCGCGACAGATTGAGTTACGGGGTACGAAAGAAGAAGTGAATGGATTCGGCATCCACACAAACGAAAAGACTTCCCAGTTGGTTCGCAGGACAGTCTCCTCGAGCCTTTCGAGCATCCTGCATTCCTACAGGTCGCGCCATGCATCTGAATGCAACTAAGAGCGAAAGCCTGAAAACAGGATCTGACCCCCGAGACCCCCGAGCCCCCCGACGCAGGTCAGCTCGAGCACGGCTACCTGCGCTACTGGGCGAAAGAACTGGGCGTGGCGGACTTGGCGGAACGTCTGCTATCCGAGGTCGAGGCTTGACGACTTTGGCACGTAGTACACGGACCCACGCGTGACAGGCAGCGAGTGTTCCCATGTCCCGAATCGATACCGTTCGTCCCCTTTCGAGATGGCTCGAACGAAGTACATCTAGCTCATGGGATTGGTTTCGATCCAGAGAATCAAGCGAAATTGCCGAGAATTTCCCTTGTTCGTGACCGAACGTGTCAAACGTCCGGCGAATAATACGTGTTGACCTTGACCGTGGCACGTGCGGTAATAGTAGGCAAACAAACCCAGCAAAGGAGATCCCCATGAAATCTGACCTGACCGACATCACCCTGGTAGTCGACCGCAGCGGTTCGATGGCACAAGTGCGCGAGGACGCTGAGGGCGGCGTCAATTCGTTTATCGAACAGCAGACCAAGGAACCAGGCGAAGCTCTGCTGACCCTGGTCCAGTTCGACACCGAATACGAGTTCTTGCACAAAGGCGTCCCGATTTCGCAGGTGCCCAAGTACGAGCTGGTTCCCCGGGGCATGACCGCTCTGCTTGACGCTGTTGGCAGGGCGATCAATGAGACTGGCGAGCGACTGGCGAAGATGGATGAACAGGATCGCCCTGGTCTGGTCGTCTTCGTGGTCATGACGGACGGGCAGGAGAACTCGAGCAAGGAGTTCTCCAAGGCCGACATCAAGGCCATGATCCAGCGTCAGCAGGACACGTACCATTGGCATTTCACGTTCCTCGGTGCGAATCAAGACGCCTTCGCCGAGGCCGGTGGGATGGGCATCGCCGCTGCGGGTGTGGCCAATTTTGCAATGGACAAGATGGTGGCTGCCTACGCAGCGACAGGCGAAAAGGTCTCCCGCATGCGACAGCAGCACCGAGCGGGCGAAACCGTCAGCAACGAGTTCACCGAGGAAGAACGTGGGAAGATGATCTGACCGCTCTTCGCGTGGCGAAAGGTCGCGGGATGTTCACTTCGGGACTTGTGACGACGTTTGCCCGCGGCCGGGATTGGCGGGAATACGAGGGCTGCACCCTAATTAGGGCGAACCGGATCGAGGCTGCCGAGGCATTGGGATGCTATGTCGGTGATCCGCCAGCCATAATGGGCCGGTCGCTTGCGGTTCGGCAGAGATGCCACGTCGTGGTCACATCGGACGAGCTTGGCCGATGACCGTCCGAAGCGTGGCGATAGGTTCGGGTGGCGTTGGGTGCCACCCACTAATCGAGAGGCGCTGACGCTCGCACTGCTAGCAGCCGCGCCGTTTCTTCCGGCGGCCGAGACGGCGGGGATCGCTCTATGGATCTCGGATGATCCGTCCGCCGACCTGATGTCGGACGATCTGTCGCAACTGCCCAGTTGGTTCCTGCCGGATGATGGTCTGAGCGTCGACGAGGCGTTGTTTCAGGAGCAGCCGTTGCGTACGGTGCCGCGGGTGGCTCTGGCGCCGACCCGGTTGCCGGCGGCTGCCGACGAATTGACAACCGACTTGTTCGCCAGCGGATGGGGTGTCCGTCGCAGCGTGTTGCCCGAAGAGCGTTGGACTCAGCCCGTGGGCATCGGCGCCGAGTTGATCCGGATGCAGAAGGCGGTGGTGCGTAGCACGACCGACACGGGCAGCCTGTGTTTGGTCATCAGGTTCTCCCCTACGTTGCTTCCAGGTCATTGGTGACTGACCGCCTTCCAGGTTCCGTCGGCATCCTGTTCGAAGCGAAACGTCCAAGTCACCGCCGGCCCGCCCATCGTCGCATGGTGGAGCGAGGCGGTCAGCGTGGTGGTGTTTCCTTCGATAGTCGGCCCCGCTTTGATGTCCTTCAAGGCCACGCCCATATTGTTCTGATCCAGATACCGGGCGACTGCCGCCTCGAATGGTTGCGAGTCAACAACGGGAGCCGCTGATCTTCCGCAGCCCGGCGTGAGGCAGACCAGGGCAGTCAGCAGCACCAGTGGGCGAAGCAGTCTATTTGGACAGGTCATGGCGATCTCGATTCGTTTTCTGGGCATCCAGGAAATCACGGTCCAGCTTCCAGTTCGTTCAAATGGCCCGCGTTCTGCGCCATCGTCGTCGATGAGCTCAGCTTTTTCTCTCGTTTCTTCACGTTGCCGCTCCAAGCCGTCCCAAACAATCCCCACCGTTCACCGCCCGCTTTGTAAAAACCAACCATTTCCGACCACTCGCTTGAGCAAGCATAATTGTCCACCGCCCGCGGGCCGATTCCGTCGAGAATTACCAAAACTGCCGCTATAGCCAAACCACGCCAGCATCGTCCCGGCGGATCGCCTGTTCGTCGGCCGGCCGCAGCGAGACGGGTAGAGCAGATAACGCAACTTCTCAAGCAACCCCTGTCGTCTCAGGCTGAACTGCAGGTTGCGCAGCAGTTCCGCAACGTAAGCCGACCATTCCGGCCCCTTGCGGATGCGGGACACGGCTTGGGCCGCCTCCGTGACGCCAGCCTCTCGCAGACTGTCGGCCGTATCCTTCAGCCCTGGACCGCGGGAGTTGACCGCCTCGGCGAAGATCTGCTCCACGCCGCAGTCCTTGACGAACGCGACCAGCTCCTCGATCTCCTCCGCACCGGCTGCGACCCCCGGCAGCAAGGGGCACAACATGCCGTACACCCGAAGGCCCAGCTCGTGCGCCTGCCGCATGGCCGCCATGCGTTCGGAAATGGGCGAGGCGTGCGGCTCGATGACGCGGGCCAATTCCTCGTTTCCCACGGGTGCCGTCAGGCTCAGTGCCAGCAGAACCCGGTCGCGATGCTGTTCCAGGAGATCGAAGTCGCGCAACACGGCGGCATTCTTGGTCAGGACGCGGACCGTTCAACCCGGCTGCCGGAGGATGGCTTCGAGGCAGCGCCGGCCCAGATCGTACTGCTGTGCGCCGGGACACCAGGCGTCCACGGTCGTGCATAGCTGCACCATACCGCGGCTTCGGCGTCGAGCGGCGTCTCTGGCGACCTTTTCGGGAATGTCCGGGTCGACGATGCAGTAACCGT
>SKVE01000324.1 GCA_007129635.1 Planctomycetaceae bacterium | reverse complement strand
CCGCACAGGAACAGCAGTTCGATGCACTTCAACTTGGTCCATTCGCCTTTTTTTCTCCACTGGTTCACCTGAGTTTGCAACGCCTGGACGACCGCTTCTTCCTCCAGGCCGCGACGTTCGACACTGCGAGCGATACTGCTGGCCACCCTGTCAGAACCGGGGATCTGCCAATCGGGACTGCCGCTGTCAGAGGCGGGCATTTGCAGCGTGGGCCGGCGGCCTTCACGACGCAGGTGATCGGTCAATTTGTGGGCGCAGATGGAAAACAGATAGCTCTCCAGCGAGCGACGACCGTCGTAGTTCGGCAGGCTGCGCAAGAATCCCACGAAGGTTTCCTGGACAATATCCTCGGCGACAGAGCGATCCTTGAGTCGCGTTTCTGCGAAAGCCAGCAGACGGCCCTCGAAGCGAACGATCAAGTCGCTCCAGGCGTCCGAGTCGCCTTGTCGCACTCGTTCGATCAGCAGCGTTTCCGTCTGAGAAGGTTCGGGCATGCCATCTGTCCAAAGAAGAGGTCCGTCAGCGTGCCGTGTCATCCACCACGATCTTCGCAAGGCAGGCTATTTTTGGAGCATCCGGCCCGCCAGCACGGCACCGACGGTCAACAGCACCAATATGGCAGCTCCCTTGGCCAACGGCAAGGCGCCCGACACGACCACGCCGATGGCCACTGCGACCACTGCGGCGATCGCGGCGGCCGCGGCCCACTTCAATCGACCTGAGTAGAAACCACGAGTCGCGGTGTCCAGGCGAAAGTAGGTGAACACGACGCCCATCAGCGCCAGCAGCAGGCCAAACCCGACCGCGATCGCCACCAACCGCTGCTGGACGATCCATTGCTTCCAATGCTGTTCCAGTTCGGAGCGGCGACCGTCCAATTCCCGACGAAAGGCCGGGTCGAAGGCCAATTGAGCGTGCATCTGGTGCATGGGGCCGAACGAGACTTGGATCACCTCGTGGTAGATCTTGCCAGGTGGGATCAGCCGTTGCTTGATCTCATCCAGTTCGTAGCGGACCAACTTGGAAGCTCGGAACCGATCGTCGTAAACCGGGCCCAGGTGCCAATCGATGTAGCTGTCGACTGCCTTCTGCAGCTCGCGATCCAACGCCTTGCGGCATTCGCGCTCGGTTTCGTTTGGACCCGAGGAAACCGCCATGGTGTGGATATCGCCCGTCTGCACCTCATCCGCCTCGACCCACTCGGGCCGCGGAGGAATGATGATCTCGCCGGTCTCTACCGTGATGTCGCTGGACAGTTCGCTGGACGTCGAATCGGCCGAAGCTTCCGTTTCCGGATCCTGGGAATCTAGATCCTCCGCTTCCGGATCGTGGGTTTCTGATTCCTCCGGTTCCGATTCTTCCGGTTCCGAGTCCTTTGTTTCTGGTTCGTCCGACTTGTCGCCAACCGCATCGTCGGCTTCTGGGGACGCCACAGATTCATGGGCATTTGCCGCGGGGACGGATTTGGTGGTGATCACCGTCTGCACTACCGGGCCTGCGCGTCGCTGACTGCTCACCACGCCCACCAGCAGCACCATCGCCAGGGCCAGCATGCCCAACCCCATCACGGGACGCGAATCCACGATCCGCGTGATGGCGGCAAGGGCGACGATCACCAGCAACAACATTACGATCGGGGTCATGGCTTGGCCTCCGCCACTAGCACGGTTTTCTTCTCATTGATCCAAGGGGCGGAACATTGCACGGCAACGGAGATGGTCGCTGCCAACAGGTAGCCCCAAGGCTGAGGAAACGGTAAGAACATTGTCAAGATCCAGGCCCAGAAGACACACATTGCCGTCGTGGCCCAACTGAGTCGCGTCTTTCGCAAGGGATCGGTCTGTCGCCACCATCGCAGCAGCACGAACAGTCCGCCGAAATAGACCATGTACGCGGCGATCAGCGGCTGCCCGCCTGCCGAAAACCACCAGCCCGTGAGCTGGTCGTCCGAAAAGACGCGGGCGGTCCAGTCATCGTGGTTCACCGGTTGGACCATCAACCAATGTGCCGTGGCAAAGGCGACCAGTCCCAGGGCCGAACCGGCCAGCAGCATCGTGAGTCGCCGGGCGGCTTGATCGCCTTCGGAACTCTCCCAAAGCTTCCCCAACGTCAGAATCATCCACGCGCCGATCACGCTGGTGACCGTCAGCCATGCGAAGACGGCCCAACCCGCCACCGAACCGTCCAGCGTCTGGCCTTCCAGCAGCAGGGCGACCAGCATCAGGCCGCCGGCGACCACAGCGGCCGCCAACATCGAACCCGACAGCTCGGCCACGCGTTCGCTGACTAACTTGCGGCTCAACATGCGGCGCATCTCCTTGTGCCACCGCGGGTCATCGCGTCGCAACGCAACCGATGCGTTTCCCTGCGGCGGATACCGCCAAAACAGTGCGCGGAACAGTTGATACCCGGCCCAGCCCAATGCGCACAGTATCAGCAGCGGGATCAGCTCGGGACGTACGACAACCATGACCAGCAACAGAACGGCGACCAGCAGCTTGTTACTCGCCGCCAGTCTTGCCAGGTCCCTTACTGTCAGGGGTCGTGATTCGGATGTCGAACCGGCCGGCGGACGCCACCCGCGATCCTCCCCCGGCCTTCGCTGTCCGGAACCTTGCTTCGGCGATACGACCTGGGCGACAACCACCGGGTGCTGTTGCAGCGGCCCGAACACCATGTCGGCGTCCGGCGGCCCGTCGTCGCCGATGTAGATTGGATCCTTCCGGTCGATAGCAGTCGCCTCGAGCACTCGGACCGGGTCACCGTCGCACACCGCGTCCTCGATGGCATCGATCATCTGCTGGACGTTGGCGAACCGCTTGTCGGGGTCTTTCCGCAGGGCTCGCTGAATGATCGCGCGGAACGGCTCGGGAACCGCCGTCACGTCCGGGTTGTCCGTCAGGTGTTTCATGATGATTTCCTGACTGGTTTCCCCATCGAACGGCACCTGACCGGTCAGCATTTCGTACAGCAGGATTCCCAACGCGTAGATGTCGATCCCTTTGCCGTAGACGCCTCGGCCAATTTCCGGCGCCATGTAATGAAAGGTCCCAACGCTTTGCGTCTGGCCACTGCGACGGCTGGCGGAGATCAGTTTGGATAAACCGTAATCGCCGATCTTCACGAGGCCCCGGTCATCGAAGATATTCCCGGGCTTCAGATCGCGATGGACGATCCCCTGCCCATGCAGGTAGGCGACCCCCGCGCCGATCTGTCGAAACCAGGTTAGCGCCTGGTCTTGCGGCATGCCTTGAGGATATCGGTCGATCACCTCCTTCAGGCTCTCGCCGGCGATGTACTCCATGACGACCCAGGCCTGCCCTTGGTCGTCGTATTTCACGTCGTACAGGTCGACCAGATTGGGGTGCTTGAGATTCAGGCATTGGCTGACGCCACGTACTTCGATCTCCAGGTTCCTCTGGACGCGTTTCAGCGCGACTTCTTTCCCGGCATCGCTGACCGCCAGGTACACCTCGCCAAACCCGCCGGCGCCGACGCCACGGTTGATCTTGTACCCATCCAATGGGCGCTCACCTGTTTTGTGTGCAAATCTCATCGTACCGCCCGCATTTCGCTGAGGCTGTTGTTGGTTGAACCGAGGTCCGGCATCACCAGGATCTGCTGGTAGGTTAGCGGTTCGGAGTGTCATTTGTCCAGCCTTTCCACCAAGTGTCGGCCCGTTTCACGAGACCGGTTCGAGACTGAAGGAAAAGTCGTCTCCCACCACATGGGAATCCCCTCTTACTGGCGTCTGATCGTCACAGAACCGCCCATCCACCTGGACGCCTTCCTTCGCTCGGCAATATAAACCGCCGTCTCGCCGAAACAGGACCACATCGTTGGACCAGTCTCGGCAGAGAACATGATTCTGATGTTTGGGACCCAGCACGCACGATTCGGCCATCAGCAGAACCGCGTCGGCCGCAGGTTGCATGCGATGTTGGGAGACCCGTTCCAATCGAGCCGTCGAGCTGAGCGGGTGCGGCTGATGGAAGCGTAAATATACGCTCGAGCCCAGCCGGATCTCATCCCCGTCGGCCAAAACTGTCGTTCGTTGTATCTTCCGCCCGTCCACCCAGACCTCGCCGAGCGGTTCGATCAAGTATCCATCTTCGCGGCGAATCCGAGCGTGCTGGCGCGACAGATCGCCCTGGATCGGTACGGCGATCCGGTTGCCCGGGCTGTTTTGCCCCAGGACGATCTGGTCATCCAGACAAACCAGGAACCCACCGACTCCGTCTACCCACAACAGAAACCGATGGATAGCTGGTAGGTCGGTCGCAGCCGGATCGTCGTGATTCGATGGCTCGTCCACTTCGAAGTCCCGATCGGCGTACCAGGTCATCGTCGCGTCGAGGGGCTTGTCGCGGCGGTCCGGGCTGCCCACTGCCAGCCAGGCACGTCGGCGAGCGTCTGCGGCCAGCGTCGATTGCGGGCATCGCTGCAGCAATTTGCCGGCCACCGCCAACGTCTCGGTCCAATCGGCTCGTGACATCGCCGCATGTAACCGCTCGGTCAAATCTTCCACTTCACTCGCCTCTCGCCTGCAACGTTCAAGTTGGTCTTGGATACAGGGCAGATCGGGCCGCAACGTGGCGGCTCGATCCAGTTGCACCAAGGCGTCGGCGTGCTTGCCACGCATCCGCAAATTCCGAGCCGACTCGACCCGTTTGGCGACCTCCAGCAACGTCCGCAGCATGTCGCTTCCGCCCGCGTGCCGCTCGATCGACTCCAGCCGCTTGATCACCTCGACGGTTTCGCCCCCCGCCAAACGCTGCTCGGCATCAGCCAACATCCGGCTGACGATCTCGCGGCGGATGGCCAGTACTTCCTCGGACTGAGCACCTAACTGGTGGGCGATCTCCAAATCCTGCCAGCCTTCTGCCGATTCCCCCGAACGT
This sequence comes from Planctomycetaceae bacterium, assembly GCA_007129635.1. Classification (GTDB taxonomy): domain Bacteria; phylum Planctomycetota; class Planctomycetia; order Pirellulales; family Pirellulaceae; genus SKKK01. The sequence goes on along the minus strand of SKVE01000324.1, from coordinate 3,279 downwards.
AGACGCTGATCAGCTCGCTGAGCCAATCGCTGGGCGACCAGGACCGACAGCTTCTTACCGGGCAGGTAGCGGTGCAGATCGCCCTGACGGACAAGCGCGACCGCTTCGTCCAGTCGACCGGCCCGAAATGCTTCCTGAGCCTCTTTTAGCTGTAATCGCCAGCTCTTGAACATCGCCGTACCTGCCATCATCTGACGGATATCCTAACGTCTTCTACACTTTCGGCCTGCTTTGACTTCCCCCGAAAACGACTCCCGGCCCCGATGCGTTGGAGTTCACGCTTCAGCGTGCTGGAGTGCGTAACCTTCCCCGCGGCACGATGAATCGCGAACTCCAACGTCCAGTCGACCGGCCCCTTCACGAGAAATGGGGGACTCGGCCGAACACCAAGCCCCCCCAAATGTAGTCGCGATCCTTAATCTTGGACTTCCAGTCCGACGTACGAAGCCGAGGTGCCATCATGCTTCGACTCGTATTCGGTGATCCGCTCCAGGATGCTGGTATGATCCTCGGGATACTCCAGTGGGATCTCGTCCACCAGGACATCATCCGCGTTGACCAGATGAGCGTCCACCTCGATCCGCGTCTTGATATCGTTCAGCAGTTGCCGCGTTCGCGATAGCTGGCTGTCGTCGATATGGAAATCGCTGGCCGCTTTGGCCACTTCGACCATCTTTAGCCGAGCTTCCAGGTTCTCGACCTCGACCTCCAACTGACGCTTCGCAGCGATCATCGCCTTCAGCTTCTCCTGAGCCGCTTCCAGACCACGGCGACGAGCGGTGAGGATCTTCTCCAAGTTCTGCAGCGTCGTCTCCCGCGTCTGGTACCGCTCGAATCGGTTGCTCAAGTCGTTTTCCACCTGCTTTGGTGTATAGCTGCGACCCGCATAGACGAAGTTGCTGTCACCCCGTGACAGATCGTCTCGCAACCGCTGAACGTCTCGCCACAACCCCGCCACGTCGTCGCGGTCGGCAGCGATCCGTTCCTCCAGCTTCTTCAGATCCAATTCTTCCCGAGCAATCTCCCTCTTGTGAGTGCTGATCTCCGGCTCCAACGAAGCGATCATCTTTCTCGCTCGTTCCAGCTCGAAGGTCACAGGTACGCTTTCCTTTACACTGCGGTGCACCCGGCCCGCCGAGGTTACCACATAGCTGAACGTGTCTCGGCCGAACATCAGGGCCAGCAGTAACAACACCGCACCCGACGCCATAATACCTCTCTTCAACATGACCTTGTCCCTCCCACTAAACAAATGTGCTTGAAAATCGTGCATTCCGATCGCTGGTTTTTCCTTGAGGCCCGCCACCAAGCGAGGGCAAGCTTGCATACAGTGATTCGTACGAGGATTCCATTACTTGCACGATTTCATTGAAAAAATTTCAGAAATCGGCCCTGGCCGCCAGGATCGATCGTTGAGACCGATTCGCCAAACCACGGAGCTTGCCCCCAATCGACCTCAGAAAACGATCGCTGGGCACAACAGTTGCTCCTGGAACTACTGTCCTTCGAACCAGGCTTTGGAAAAAGCCTGGTTTCTGCCAGACCCAGCACATGAATGAACCACCAAAGGGGGATGCATGACACACCGATACGATTGGCAGTTCACGCCGCACATGGAGCGAGAAGCGAATGCTTCGCATGGCTTGTTTCAGGAAGAAGACGGCGAACCCGATGAATTCACCCTTTGGCTGGACGATCAGTTGGAACAACTCGAAGCGCGGCATGGCGTTCGAACGATCCAGGTCCTGGTTGTGGTGGTACTCGTCCCGCAAGGCTGATTACCCACGGTGGGCGACCGCCTGCACAATACGCGGCGGCGGGGTGGCCAAGAAGTACGGCCGCGACTGTCAGACGGGGCATCAATGCCGATCCAATCCAGCCATGGTCGACGCGATGGCTGCTACCGGATGTTCGCAGAAACACCATCCGGGCGAAGGATCTGGGCGATTTGGCGATACGATCAGGAGGACGACGAGGTTCCCGATGTGTTCGGTGATTTGTCCGAAACGCTCGCGGGTGATCATCGTCGCGTCGCAGAGATCCTGATACAACTCGAAATTCGCGCACTGGATTGGACGAATGCTTACGGAGTCAGTCCGAAACGACGTGGGGTTCGTACGCGACGCGCAAACGTAAGCCTGGACCACGTGGACCAGTTCGTGCACGACACAGCCACGCGCCTCGCGTTGCCGCTCCCGCCGGAACCAGTCGCTGTTCATGCTAACCCGACGACCGCTGGCAGATGCGGTCGTGCCGACCATGTCGTTTCGGAAGAGCAGGCTTCACATGGCTACCGGTACCCATGCCAGGGCAGGCACGTCAAGAGTATCATCCAAGGCTGCATCATCCGTGTTCTTTCCTGTTGCTACCTACTTGATGGTTGTTACTTCTTCCTGAGGTCGTAGAATACGGTTTGGATCATTGCTAAACAAGGGTGTTGGGAGGCACTTTCATGGCGTTTGAGTACGTGAATCGGAAACAGGACCGGTACTACTTGCAGGCGGCGAAGACCCGGACTGGCAAGACGCGTTACTACTTCGGACGCAAGATGACGGGAACGCCCGTCGATCCGGTACCGGAGGGGAAGGAAGCTTACGAGAGCCCGGAGACGGGGCAGGTGCTTTTGCGCAAGAGTAAGCCCACGCGGATCACGGCCGAGGAACGCGAGGCCGTGGCGGACGGAATTCGCAGATATGCGAACTTGGATTGCTTCCTGCTCGACGTTTACGGCGACAGTCTGACGGTCTATTTGTCAACCATGGACGAGCAGGCCACCAGTCGGCTGCTCGAGAGCATCAGGGGTCTGGGCTTTATGCAGCACACCTCGCCATTCATGAAACAAGCCATCGTCCAGACGTCCAAGTTTTCAAAGGCCGTTCGGTTTCAATTGGTCGACGAGAAGAAACGTCTATTCTCCATCGAGCGTTGGTGTTTCCGAGGTAGCATCGATGATTGGATCGACCTGGAATACGCGAAGTCCTTGTCCAAATTGGTTCAGAAATACTTCCCCACCCTGGGCACCGATGAATTCTACGAATGGGTATGAGCCCTGCCAGAATAGCCATTCTCTTGCCATGATCATCTTTCTGCCATCGATCTTTCTGCCCATTTCCCGTTTGCAATGCATCGGAATCCGCCGAAATCCTCGTTACGAGCACGCGGCGATGGTGGCGAAGCGTTTCAATAGTGATTCGGACCAGGGGGTTTTGGTCACCGCAGCCTTCAATCGAGCGGGTTCGTCGCCTTGGGCTCGCAGGACGTCGGCACAGTGGTCGATGT